>JANQEZ010000077.1 GCA_028278115.1 Clostridia bacterium | reverse complement strand
TGATGGTACTTGGTGGGAAGCTGCCTGGGAGAGTAGGTCGTTGCCAGTTTATATGAAAAAACCTGAGAGGATTTTATCCTTTTAGGTTTTTTTATTTTTCATTAGAAAGTTAAACATTTTTCAAATGAATTGTAAAAGATTAAAAAAATATTATTGACATAATAAGTCTATGATTATATAATGATTAGAAATCAAAAAAATGATGCTATATATAAATTTTATTATATGAGAGTGTATCTAAGGTTCTAGCTATTACTAATAATGAGTGTCTGGTCCGAGAGGTACAGGCAAAAGCTACACTTTTAGAAAAAAACCTGGAGGACGAGTCTCATTTTAGAGTCTCGATCTCCGGGTTTTTTATTTTTAAACAAAAAGGGGGGTTTTGATTATGGAGGTTGCTAAGAATATAAAGATATATAAGATTTATTCAATTTTTGCAGAACTACTAATACTAGGACCAATATTAGTTCTATATTTGATAGCTAAAGGATTATCATTTACAGAAATAATGATTCTTCAGTCAATTGCAGCGGTTGCAGTAGTTGTATTTGAAGTCCCTACTGGTGCTGTGGCAGATAAAATAGGAAGAAAATTTAGTATGGTTCTTGGCTCAGTGCTTTGGGGATTAAGTCTACTTATATATATATTGGGAAATAATTTTTACGTATTTGCCATAGCTGAAATCATATTTAGTTTAGGTTTTACCTTTAAATCTGGAGCTGATACAGCTCTAATATATGACTCATTAAAGACATTAAAAAGGGAGAAAGAATTTCAGAAGATTGAAGGATATGCAAGGTCACTTACTTTCTATGCACAGGGCATAGGCTCTATTGTTGCTGGATTTGCTTATGAAGTAAATATTTTCTTACCAATGATTATATCTATAGGCTTTATGATTGTAACTGCATGTATATCCATGGGATTTGAAGAACCACCAATAGAAGGTAAAGAAGGTAAATTTGGAGTTAATTATATTGAACAAATAAAGGAAAGTGGAAAATATATACTGGGGCATGAGAAGATAAAGGCAATTATATTATATTCAATGGTATTCTTTATATTTTATAGAACAGGATTTTGGTATTTTCAGCCCTATATGGAGAGTGTAAATATACCTGTAAAATATTTTGGTATAATATTCTTTCTATTTAATATTGTTGCAGCACAAACTTCAAATAGATGTTATAAGATAATGGAATTTACAAAGCCAAAAACCTTAACACTTATGTCGAGTCTTTTAATATCTTCATTTATACTTTTAGGAACTATAAAGGTATCAGTAGGCGTACTGGCAATCTTACTTCAGCAAGTTGCAAGGGGACTGTATAGACCAGTTACTAGAAAATATATGAATAAACATATACCATCGGATAAAAGAGCTACAATATTATCCTTTCATAGCTTAGCAGTAAATATCGCTGTAGCCGTAACCTTGCCTTTTATGGGACTGTTAAAGGACAATTCTAATATATATACTACACATATAATATTAGCTGGTATTATGATTATAATGACATATATGACTGCAAGATATATGAATAAAAGATTAGGAGTAATAAAAAAAAATAACATTACGGATTAAGCTTAAGGTTATTAATTTAATTTTAAAAGAATAGGGCTGACTCATAGAAGCATGTGATGAGTTAGCCTATATTATTTTGAAAAAATTACCTTAAAAGTATAAAAACAATTATATTGCAAAATAAGTAATTAGGGTGTAAAATATAATTAGATATTTAGATAATTATCTAAATATCTAATTGAAAGAATAGAGGATGTGATGAATTGAATAATACCTTTAAAGCTCTATCAGACCCTACAAGAAGAAAGATATTAGAATTACTTAAAGAAAAGGATATAACAGCAGGAGAGATAGCAGAGTATTTTAATATCAGTAAACCATCAATAAGTCATCACTTAAACATATTAAAAAATTCTGAATTAGTACTTTGGGAGAAAAAGGGGCAAAATATATATTACTCATTAAATTCTACTGCAGTACAAGAAATAATGAAATGGTTTTTTGATTTTTTAGAAAGGGGAGAGGTCGATGAAGATTAATAATTTATTGATTATTCTAATAGCAATATCTCTTTTAGGAACTTTTCTAGTATTTGATAGACTACCTGATAAAGTACCTAGTAATTTTAATATTGATGGTGAGATAGATAGGTATGATGATAAAGAAAGTGTTATATTTACAGGGGTTTTACCACTACTTGTATACCTGCTTATGAAATTTTTACCTAAGATTGATCCCAAGAGGGAGTCTTACTTAAAGCATAAGAAGGCCTATAAGATAACACAGATGATTATTGTTTTATTCTTGATAATGGTTCAATGGATTATAATTATGGTTGCATTGGGATTTAATATTAACGTAGAAATTATTATAAAATTAGGAATAGGGATACTTTTTATAGTTATTGGTAATTTTATGGGTCAGATTAGGCAAAATTATTTCTTCGGAATCAAAACGCCGTGGACCCTTGCAAATGAAACTGTATGGAAGAAGACCCATAGAGTTAGTGGATTTACATTCCTAATAGGAGGTTTAATAATACTAGCTTCGTCATTTACTCAAGGTATTATAGCTACTGTTCTATTAATGGCTGCTATTGCTATAGCGGCACTTTATCCAATTGTTTACTCATATATAATATACAGAAAAATAAGTGAATAATAATTTACCCATAATAGTCCTTGTTTCATATGAAACATTAAAGCTTTGAACTTCCTAAAAAGTTTTAGCCTATAGACATAATGCCTATAGGCTTACTTTAATGTATTATTAAAGAGTCTCGATAAATTTTTTTCCTTTTTCAATCATTATAGACACGTTTTGGGTAGAGGTTGAGCCCTGTGAAACCTTAGATTCTATACAGCTTTCAATTTCTACCTTTTCCTTTATATCATCTTGAAAGGAGGGTGAAAAGCTCTTAAAATCTTCTATAGATAAATCTTCAATATTTATATTATTTTGAATACAATATAAAACCATTTTACCTACTACCTCATGGGCACTTCTAAAGGGGAGCCCTTTTTTCACCAAGTAATCAGCAACATCAGTGGCATTCATAAACCCTGACTTAATTGCAGACTTCATATTTGATTTATTAACTTTCATAGTAGATATCATATCACTAAATATTATTAAACAAGGCTTTAAATTATCAACTGTATCAAAGAGGAGGGGTTTATCCTCCTGCATATCCTTATTATATGCTAGGGGAAGAGATTTCATTATAGTCAATATATTGAATAAATTTCCATAAACTCTTCCAGTCTTTCCTCTGATAAGCTCAGCCACATCGGGATTTTTCTTTTGTGGCATAATTGAGCTTCCTGTACTAAAACTATCGTCCATCTCAACGAAGCTAAACTCACTAGAACTCCATATAATCAATTCCTCACAAAATCTACTAAGATGCATCATAATTATTGAAGAGGCACTTAAAAACTCAATTATAAAATCCCTATCACTAACTGCGTCTAATGAATTATGGCAGATACCTGTAAAACCAAGCTGATTAGCTATAAACTCACGGTCGGTATCATAATTAGTTCCAGCTAAGGCCCCAGCTCCTAGAGGTAAAAAGTCCATTCTATCAAGACAATCCATAAGCCTTAGATAATCCCTTTTAAACATTTGAAAATAAGCCATTAAATGATAACCAAGGGTTATAGGCTGAGCCCTTTGAAGATGTGTATAGCCAGGCATAATAGTATCTATATTCTCTGTACTTAAATTTAATAATGTAACCAACAGATTTTTAATTAATCCACAGATATCAGCTATTTCTTCCTTTAAATACAGCCTAATATCCACAGCCACTTGATCATTTCTACTCCTTGCAGTATGAAGCTTTTTACCAAGAGATCCAATTTTATCAGTAAGGACTTTTTCTATATTCATATGAATATCTTCATATTCAATCTTAAATTCAATAATACCCGACTCAATTTCTTCTAATATCTCCTTAAGGGAATCAATAATTTGAAAACTTTCTTCCTGGGAGATTATATTACATTTACCAAGCATCTTAGCATGGGCAATGCTGCCAAGAATATCGTATTTATAAAGCTTCTTATCAAAATAAATAGAAGCATTAAACTGATCAACTAGTTTTGCTGTAGATTTTGAAAATCTTCCACCCCATAGCTTCATATAACATGTTTCTCCTTTTTATCACTTTTCTTTTTCATCATGGCACGTATAGTTAGAGGCAGCGAGAATAGGTTTATAAAACCTTCAGCATCCTTTTGATTGTAAACATCATCTTCTCCAAAGGTCACAAAATCTTCACGGTATAAGGAATAAGGAGATTTTGTTCCTACTACCCTACAGCTTCCTTTATAAAGCTTTAGCTTAACAGTACCCGTAACTAATTCCTGAGTAGAGTCAACAAACTTATCAATGGCTTCCTTTAAAGCTGTAAACCAAAGACCATCATAGACAAGCTGAGCATATTTTTCCGAAGCAATTTTTTTAAAGCTAAGGGTAGACCGATCAAGTACAAGCTTTTCAAGGGCCTTATGAGCTGAATATAGTATTGTTCCACCAGGGGTTTCATATACACCTCGGGATTTCATTCCTACAAGCCTATTTTCAACTATATCTATTATACCTACACCATTTGCTCCTCCAAGATCATTTAGTTTATATATTATATTAGCTGGTGAATATTTTATACCATCGACAGCCACAGGTATTCCTTTTTCAAAATCAATTTCAATATAGGTAGGTTTATCAGGTGCACAGCTAGGCTTTACACTCATAAGATACATATCTTCATCGTGTTCATTCCAAGGATCTTCTAGGTTTCCACCTTCATGGCTTAAATGCCAAAGATTTTGGTCACGACTATAGATTTTTTCCTTTGTAACAGGAACAGGTATATTATGATTAACTGCATAGTCAATACAGTCTTCTCTTGATTTTAGATCCCATTCACGCCAAGGAGCAATTATTTTAAGGTAAGGATTCAAGGCTTTGATAGTGGCTTCAAAGCGAACCTGATCATTGCCTTTACCTGTAGCTCCGTGGGCTATGGCTACAGCTCCTTCTTCTTCAGCGATTTCAACTAACTTTTTAGCAATAAGTGGACGAGCGAAGGAAGTTCCAAGCAAGTACTCATCTTCATAAACAGCACCGGACTTTAATGTTGGAAAAATATAATCAGTAACAAACTCTTCCTTAACATCTACTATATAGACCTTTGAAGCACCTGTTGACAAGGCTTTATTCTTTACTCCCAAGAAGTCTTCATCTTGCCCTACATCTATACAAACAGCGATGACTTCAAGATCATGCTCTATTTCTAACCATTTTAATATTACAGATGTATCCAATCCTCCAGAATATGCCAATACAACTTTATTTTTATTCATAAAAACACCCCTTTTATGTATAATTATAAATAAATTATAACACATATCCCCATAAAATCAATATAAATATGAAAAAATATTTATAAATATGCAACAAATATACAAATGATTATGATTATTAGTTAATTTTAAAAATATTCTAACATTGACAAAAAGAT
>JANQEZ010000234.1 GCA_028278115.1 Clostridia bacterium | reverse complement strand
TTGCAGTACCAAAGACAAGGAAGGATGCTTACCTATGCACCAAATAAGGGTCAGGAGGCTGCGCAGCTAGGTTCTGTTGCTGCTGTTGAAGAAAGGGATTGGCTTGTTCCTGCCTTTAGGGAGATGGGTGCTTGGATGTACAAGGGAGTACCCCTTGAAAGCATATTTTTATACTGGTATGGAAATGAGATAGGCAGCAAGTTTCCTGAAAATGTGAAGATGCTCCCTGTTTCAGTACCAATAGCTTCGCAGCTCAATCATGCTGTTGGAATCGCAATGGCAAGCAATATAAAGGGTGAAGATGAAGTAGTCATTGCATACGTTGGAGATGGAGGAACATCCCAGGGAGAATTCCATGAAGCCATGAATTTTGCTGGGGTATTTAATGCACCTATGGTAGTTATTATACAAAACAATCAATATGCAATATCTGTACCGAGACTAGAGCAAACCAAAACAAAGACCTTGGCCCAGAAGGCAATAGCATATGGTATACCTGGTATACAAGTAGATGGAAATGATATATTTGCCGTTTATGCTGCCACAAAGGAAGCAGTTGATAGGGCTAGACGTGGTGAGGGACCTACTCTTATTGAGGCAGTCACCTATAGGTTGGGACCCCATACTACCTCAGATGATCCTACAATATATCGTGAAGATAAAGAGGTTGAGGAGTGGCTTGAAAAGGACCCACTCTTAAGATTTAAGAAGTATTTGATAGATAAAGGTCTATGGAGTGAGGAGCAGGATGCTAAGCATAGTGAGGAGTTTGAAAAACTCACCAACGAAACCTTTAAAAGGGTAGAATTATCGGGAGAAGCATCCCTTGAAGATATATTTAAGTATCAATATGCTGAAATGACAGATAATCTTATGGAGCAATATGAAGATTACAAGGGATATCTGGAAAAAGGAGGTAAATAGAATGGCTGTTTTAAATATATTAAGTGCTGTAAATCATGCCTTAGACCATGAGATGGGAAGGGATAAGAGCATTATTGTATATGGAGAGGATGTTGGTTTTGAAGGCGGGGTTTTCAGAGCCACAACTGGACTACAGAAGAAATATGGTAAGGAAAGATGCTTCGATTCTCCATTGGCTGAAGCAGGTATTGTGGGATCGGGTATAGGAATGGCAATCAATGGGCTTAAGCCCGTTGTAGAGATTCAGTTTTCCGGCTTTATATTGCCTGCCTTAAATCAGATATTAGCCCATGCCGCAAGAATGAGAAATAGGAGTAGGGGAAAATATAGTGTCCCAATGGTTATTCGTACCCCCTATGGTGGAGGAATCAGGGCACTTGAGCATCACTCGGAGAGTATTGAAGCTATATTTGGACATATACCGGGTTTAAAGACGGTTATTCCTTCTACCCCCTACGATACAAAGGGCTTATTGTTGGCAGCCATAAGGGACCCTGATCCCGTTATATTCTTAGAGCCAAAGAGAATATATAGGGCCTTCAAGCAAGAGGTTCCAGAGGAGGATTACATTATACCTATTGGCAAGGCTAAGGTTATTAAGGAGGGTACAGATGTTACTGTGGTTGCATACGGGGCATTAGTACATGAAGTCCAAAAAGCAATCAAAGAATTGGAAGAGGATGGCGTTAGCGTTGAACTAATAGATTTAAGGACTATTTCTCCAATAGACAAAGAAACAATAATTAAATCCGTTCAAAAGACTGGAAGATTTGTTGCAGTCCATGAGGCGGTTAAATCCTTTAGTGTTTCAGCAGAGCTTATATCCATAGTTAACGAGGGTGCATTCCTTTACCTAGAAGCTCCTCCAACAAGGCTTACTGGATTTGACATAACGGTTCCGCTGCCTAAAGGAGAAAATCATTTCATAATTGATTCAAAGAGAATAGTGGACAAAATAAAAGAAGTAGTAAGGTTTTAGAGGAGGTGAAGCTTTGTGATAGATTTTAAATTTGCTGATATAGGTGAGGGAATCCATGAGGGTAAAGTTTTAAAGCTGATGTTTAAGGTTGGGGATAAGGTTAAGGACGGAGACACCTTATTCCTAGTGGAGACTGATAAGGTCAATGCAGAGATTCCATCACCAGCAGATGGAATAGTTGCAGATATTTTAGTAGGTGAAGGCGATACCATTCACGTAGGGGATGTGGTATTTAGAATAGATGATGGAAAAGATAATGATACTCCTAATGATGATAAAAAATTAGAGCCTGTAAATGAAGGAGAGGAGAACTCTGCCGGCGTAGTGGGAGAGCTGATGGTATCTTCAGAAATCATTGAGAGCAGTAGCGAGGATAAGCCGGGAGAAATCAATAAAAAACCCTCTAAGGTCTTGGCTACTCCTGTTGCGAGAAAGCTGGCAAAGGATTTAAATATAGATATAAATACCATAGTTGGAACTGGACCTGTAGGCAGGGTTTTAAAGAAGGATATATATAATGCCCAGGAAGCAAGACAGAAAAAGGAAGCAAAAGAAGAAAAAAGAGCAAAAACTCCTATAAATATAGATGTTCCAGAAATTAAAATTGCTGGAGAAGTGGAAAGAGTTCCTATATCTATGCTTAGAAAGACTATTGCCAAGAATATGGCCTTGTCAAAGGCTACAATTCCACATGCAGCGGCTATTGATGAGTTTGATGTAACGGAGCTTGTTAGCTTTAGGAAAAATCAAAAGGAAATGGCAATGGAGAAGGGAGTTCATTTAACCTATATGCCATTTATCATAAAGGCACTTGTGCTAACCCTAAAGGAATTCCCCATGTTTAATGCAAGCTATGATGAGGAAAAGGAAGAATTAATCCTCAAAAAATATTACAATATTGGAATAGCCACCGATACCCCAGACGGTTTAATGGTTCCAGTAGTAAAGGAAGCCGATAATAAGGGGATACTCCAAATTGCCAAGGAGGTCAAGGAGCTTAGCGACGCAGCAAGGGGCAAGACTATCTCACTAGATAAGCTACAGGATGGGACCATAAGCATTACAAACTTTGGTGCCGTAGGAACTATATCGGGTATCCCAGTAATCAAGCCTCCAGAGGTTGCTATTTTGGGAATTGGAAAAATAACTAAAAAGCCGGTAATTATAGATGAGGAAATAGTCATAAGGGATATCCTAAACGTTACATTAGCCATAGACCACAGAGTAATAGATGGAGCAGACGCAGGAAGATTTCTTAATAAGCTTAAGCAATACTTAAATAATCCTATGTTTTTGCTTATGAGCTAAGGAGGCTTAGAGATGGTGGAATATGATATAGCAGTGTTAGGGGGAGGTCCTGGCGGTTATGTGGCAGCAATTAAGGCTGCCCAGATGGGAGCTAAAACGGTTTTGATTGAAAAAGAAGCTATAGGCGGAGTTTGTCTGAATTGGGGATGTATACCAACTAAAACCCTTTTAAAGAGTGCAAAGGTTTATAAGGATATCCTAAATTCAGAAAGCTTTGGTATTGAAATAGAAGATAAAGGTTCTATACATTTAAACTGGGATAAGATGCAAAAGCGAAAGGATAAAATTGTAAAAAAGCTTACAGGCGGTGTAAAGATTCTACTAAAGAATAATGGTGTAGATGTAATAAATGGCTTTGGAGAAATAGTTGATAAAAATACACTTAAGGTAAATGAAGAAATAATTAAAACGAAAAATATAATAATAGCTACCGGTGCATCTCCAAGGATTCCTGAGCTTAATGGAGTCGAGGAATCAATAAAAAATGGCTTCTCTATGACTAGTAAAGGAATTTTAGAGCTAGAGGAAATACCTAAAAAGCTAATCGTAATTGGTGGAGGTGTCATTGGCTGCGAATTTGCAGTATTATACAATGCCCTTGGAACTAAGGTGACCATTGTACAAAGGTCCAATAGAATATTAGGCAATACCGACAAGGATATTAGAGAGACAATGGCTAAAATAATGAAAAAAGAAGGAATCGAAATCCTTTACAACACTGGAGTTGAAGGCTTTGATAATAATAAAATCTTCATAAATGAGGGTGGAGAGAAAAGGACAATTGAGGCCGATAAAGTACTCATTAGCATGGGCAATTTACCTAATCTCAAGGGATTAGAAAAACTTGGTCTTAAAATGAATCAAAAAGGCATTGATACCAATGATAGACTAGAGACTAGCATAAAGGGCATATATGCCATTGGAGATGTTAACGGAAGATACATGCTTGCCCATGTTGCTTCAGCCGAAGGCATTACAGCCGTGGAGAACATAATGGGTAAGGAGTCCAGTATAGATTATGATAGAGTACCATCCTGTATCTACAGCTTTCCAGAGGTAGGTACTGTAGGTTTAACTGAGGCTCAGGCCAAGGACAGGGGACATAAAATTATAGTTAGCACCTTCCCCCTAAGTGCCAATGGAAAAGCTTTGGCTGAAGGCGAGAGCAATGGTTTTGTAAAGATTATAGCCGATGAGAAGTATGGTGAAGTACTAGGTGTTCATATTATTGCCTCCCATGCAACTGATATGATTGCAGAGGCAGTTACTACTATGGAGCTGGAGGGAACGGTCCATGAGCTATCTAAAGCAATACATCCTCATCCTACCCTCTCAGAAATCGTTATGGAAGCCGCCCACGGAGCTGTTGATAAGCCGATTCATATATTTAAGAAATAGGGAGACAAAGGGCCTTTGGCCTTTGTCGGTTAGTAGTTAGTGGTTCGTGGTTCGTAGGTTTTTAGAAATACTCTTGTGACTATACAAAACCTCCCTTGAAAATTCAAAGGAGATTTTGTATTAAGCAACTTAAAAGAATGACCCAAACTGCCACGAACTACTAACCACCAACCGATAAAGTAGAGGACAGGGTCAGGCTTTTATAATTTTATAATTATAACCCAAATTATAAAATTATAAAAGCCTGACCCTGATTTATATTCAAAGGAGCTTTTGTATTAAGCAGCTCAAAAGAATGACCTAAGCCGCCACGAACCACGAACTACGAACCACCAACCGATAAAGTGACGAAGTCACCTTTATCTCAATAAAACATACAATCAATGAGGTCATCTTCACTTATATTGGCTAAATACATATCTAAATCAATTGTCTTTAACAGATTTCTGACATTTTCTTCTTCATACTTACTTTTCTTCAAGAGATTTTCCAGCTCAGATATTTCATTTCTTCCAAAGAAATCACCAAAGATTTTGCAATCTGAAATCATACCCTTGTGGACATCTAGCCTTATATCTAGATTGCCGCCTTCATATCTTTTGCACTTTTGCATATCAAAGTCTGGAGATTCACCATAATTCCAATCCCAGGTCAGGTATCTTTCCTCCATCATTTCGTTAATTTTAGATATATCTGTATGGCTTAAAATATACTCATTCTTATTTTGATTTTCCTGTTCAAATAGGAATGACAGTAAAATATCCTTAAACTCCTCAGTTGAAATCTTTTCTTCTAGATAGGGATATATATTAGTAACCCTGCTTCTTACGGATTTTATACCCTTTGACTGGATTTTGTCGATTTTAACATTTAAAGCATTTTGTACCACATTAAGATTTGAGTTAAATAAAATAGTTCCATGATGAAGTAATTTATCTTTAAAATAGTACTGGGCATTTCCAGAAAACTTTTTTTCATCTATGGTTATATCATTTCTCCCAGAGAAAACGGCAGAAATTCCTAATCTGCCCAGTGCATTGATGACTGGCTGGGTAAACTTTTTAAAATTACTTACGCTATCTGGGCCTTTCTTTTCAATAAAGGTAAAGTTTAAATTTCCTAAGTCGTGATAAACTGCTCCTCCCCCTGAGAGGCGCCTTACCACATGGATATTGTTATCCTTAATATATTTAGCGTCGATTTCCTCTATAGTATTCTGATTTCTTCCAATGACTACAGTAGGTTCATTTTGCCATAAAATAATTATATTTTCGTCGATATTTAGATGTTTTAGAGCATATTCTTCTAAAGCAAGGTTGAAGTAGGGATTTGTAGATGTGTTTTTTATGCTTATCATCAATATTACCTCTTTCTATATAGAATGCACTTATAAACCTACATTTTGATTTTTTGAATAGCCAATGCTTTAGGGATGTTCAAGGAATCAAAATGTAAAAGATTTATTGCAATCTATGTTATATTGGATTTACTAAATTATTACCCAATAATAGTCTTTAGATATCAAATAAAGGATAGAGTTGTTTAAAAAAAATAAAAAGAACCATTAGGCTAATATATTTTAAGCTCAATAGTTCCTTCTGTATTAATTAATTTCATATACTTTACTAATCTATAGGTTCAAACATATCCTTTCCAACACCACAAAGTGGGCATACCCAATCATCTGGAATATCTTCAAAGGCTGTTCCTGGTTCGATACCTTCGTCAGGATCACCTACTGCTGGATCATATTCATAGCCACATGGAATACATCTGTACATTTTCATATTTATTATCTCCTTTCATATCTCTTAAATTAGTATACTGTTTACACATTCCAATTATACCCAGCAATACAAAATATAAAACATAAAAAAATCTTTTTGGGAAAAAATTAAAATAGGGTATAGAGATTTTAGTAGAGATTTTAATTTATACCTATCAAAACTCCTAGAAACACTGAGTATTTTGATAAGTATAAATTAAGCTCCGCTATACAAATCCTGTGATAATAGTGATATAATATATGTATAAATTAATTAATATGTGAAAAAATTTTTATGAGGAGTGATTTATATGGACCCGAGAATTCAAAAGCTGGCTGAGAATCTAATAGGATATTCATGTGAAGTAAAGGAAGGCGAAAGGGTACTAATCGAATGTATAGGAACTAGTGCAATTCCCCTTGTTAAAGAGCTTGTCAAGGAAACATATAAAGCTAAGGGTCATCCATTTGTAGAAATAAAGGATGATTCAGTTAGAAGACAATTATTACTTGAGTGCAGCGAAGAACAATTAAAGTTTGCAGCAGAGTATGAGTTAGTGCGTATGAAGGGAATGGATGCATACATAGGTATTAGAGCCAGTGATAATCCAAGCGAGCTTGGAGATGTACCCTCAGATAAGATGGGGCTGTACATGGAGCATTTTGCAAAGCCAGTTCATAGTGAAGAAAGGGTAAACAAAACTAAATGGGTAGTTTTAAGATATCCAAACAATGCTATGTCTCAGCTTGCAAATCAAAGTAAAGAAGCCTTTGAAGAGTTTTACTTCAATGTATGCAATCTTGACTATAGTAAGATGTCAAAGGCTATGGACAGCTTGGTAGCCCTTATGGAAAAAACCGACAAGGTACATATTAAAGGTAAAGGGACTGATTTAACCTTCTCAATAAAGGATATTCCAGTAATTAAATGTGCAGGAGAAAACAATATTCCAGATGGAGAAGTTTATACAGCTCCAGTTAGGGATTCAGTTAATGGAGTACTGACATATAACTGTCCTGCTGTTTATCAAGGTGTTACCTATGATAATATCAGATTAGAATTTAAGGATGGCAAAATAGTTGATGCAACTGCAAATGAAACAGAAAGAATAAATCAAGTTTTAGACACCGATGAAGGTGCAAGATATATTGGAGAATTTGCCATTGGAGTAAATCCATATATACTAACTCCTATGAAGGATACATTGTTTGATGAAAAAATCATGGGAAGCTTCCACTTTACTCCTGGAAAGTCATACGACCAAGCATCAAATGGCAACACGTCTTCTATCCATTGGGATTTAGTATGCATTCAAACTCCTGAGTATGGTGGAGGAGAAATATACTTTGATGATGTGCTTATAAGAAAAGATGGTAGGTTTGTAATTGAAGAATTAGAAGTATTGAATCCGGAAAACCTTAAGTAAATCTAGATTAAAAGTTTAAAGTCACAGGGACAGGCTTTTATAATTTTATAATTATAACCCAAATTATAAAATTATAAAAGCCTGTCCCTGATTTATGTCAACAATCTGAGCTCTCCAAACAGGGGGAGCTTTTATTTATATATATATAAACCCTACAATATAGATGTGTGACCTTGAAATTTTACTTTCAATGTTTCTGCTGTTAGCTGTCAGCCGTTAGCTATTAGCCGAATAGATATAATATCTTGGGTTAGAAAAAATATTTAGAAGAAGTTAAATTTCATGGTCACATATCTATACATCCATTACTTAAACTTAAAAGGAATTTATATGACATAAGAAAATCATATATTTAGTGATTTGTACATAATCATTAATAAGTAATCAGGCCTAAGAAAAATCTTAAAAGGGAGCTGAGTTTTAAGTCACGCAGTTATATATTATTTAAAGGGGGATGGTAAAGTGGGTAAGAGATTTTTATGTTTTATCTTGATAATACTTTTAGTATTTATAGGTCTAATACCTATGGAAGTAGATTCAAAATCAAATGTGGATAATAAGCTAAGGCTGGGTATTACCAGCTTCCCAACCAATGCAAATCCTTGGACTCAGTCCAAGCAAGCAGATAATGCCCTGCAAGGACGTGTATATTCATGGTTATCGAGGATGAACGAAAGAACATTAGAGCTTGAAGGAGATTTAGCCGAGGACTGGTCAGTAAGTGAGGATGGACTTATTTGGACCATAAAGCTAAGGGAAGGTGTCCTATGGCATGATGGTGAAAAGCTTGATGCAGACGATGTAGTTTTCACCTATCAAACCCTGCTGGATTCAAAGGACAAAGAAGAATTAACCTTTAAGAGAAAGAAGGATGTAAAGGAAATAGAAAAGATAGAAAAAATTAACGATTATACTGTGAAAATAACCAACTCAGTGCCTAAGGCATATTTTGTAACGGAACCACTAGGAACCGTTAGAATAGTACCGGAGCATATTTGGGGTAAAATGACTCTAGAGGAGATGCTCAATTTCAATAACGAAAAACCTATAGGAACGGGCCCCTTTAAGGTAAAGGGCAGCTTTAATCCTCAAGACAATATATTAGAGCTTGACCGCTTTGATGACTACTTTGAGAAGGCTGCCAATATAGATAGTATGCTTTATATATTATTTGAGAATAAGGATACAATGTTCCAAGCCTTTAAAAATGGAGATATAGATTTATTTCAGCCTTCAAAGACACAGGTGCCCCAGCTTGAAAAAGATGAAAAATTTAAAGTAGTCAAGGTAATGCTTCCTAAATTAACACAACTAGGCTTTAATGTTTGGAGTGATCCTGAAAATCCTAAGAAGCAGCATCCCCTGTCAAACGGCAATCCACTTTTATTAAACCCTAAAATCCGCAGAGCCTTTGACTATGCCTTGGATAAACAGAAGCTTGTAGATGTAGTACTTGGCGGAGTCGGTGATGTAGGCTCCACTTTAGTACCAACCTCATCGGGCAAATGGCATCTAGATATACCCCATGAGTACAATCCAGAAAAGGCCATAGAGCTGCTTAAGGGTGAAGGCTTTACAAGCTTTATAACCGAGAAGATAGGTGGAAGAGAGGTTAAGGTTCGTACAAATGATAATGGCGAAAAACTCATATTTAGGCTGGCTCTTTTAAGTAACGGATATGCCTGGCACTATAGAGAAAGTATGCCCTTCATGACAAAATGGCTGGAGGAAGTAGGCATAGGACTTGTTATTGAGCCAATGGACGGCAGCACCTTAGGTGAAAGGATGAGTCTAGAGGGTGAAAATCCTTGTGATTTTGACCTATTCATCTGGGGATGGACCCCAGGATATGAACCATCATTTATCTTATCGGTTTTGACCACAGACCAAATAGGCGGCCGCTCAGATGCTATGTACTCCAATGCTGAATATGATGAATTATATAATCTACAGATGACCCAGATAAATGAAAAGGAAAGATTAGAAACCATTAATAAGATGCAAAAAATCATACTGGAGGAGGCACCATATATAGCCCTTTATTACCAAGGAGCATATGAAGCCTATAGAATAGATGAATTTGATGGATGGGTACAGAGAAATGGAGATGGAACGGTGTTCAATAACGAATCCTATTTAGAGGTTGTGTCTAAGGCACCGATTCAGAAAAGCGAAGATAAAAACCAAGAAACTGATAAGCCACCTTCAGAGCAATCGCAAAACAATGAGGCTTCAAGGGGAGCATTCTCAAATCCAACTATATGGGCAGTTATTGCTATAGTAGTTATTGGATTCATAATTTTAAATAAAAAAGAAAAAAGATAGCTAAATTATATTATATTTTAAATAGTGCTTTTAGATAAGTAAAACTTCACTTTGCAAGCAGCATATGGAGGAATATAGATGAATCTGAAATATTTTTTAAGAAAATTAATACAGAGCCTTATAACCATATGGATAGTATTAACCATAAGCTTCATATTGTTTAGAGCCATGCCCGGAGACCCTGTAAGTATGTTTGTAAAGTCCGACGGTATGGACCCCCAGGTTGCTAAGGCCCTTATCAAGGAATATGGACTGCATTTGCCTTTGCACAGCCAATATTTAGTATATATAAAGGAAATGCTCTTAGGAAATTTTGGTCAGTCCTTTTCCTTCCAAAAGCCTGTAATAGAAATAATAGCACAGAGATTACCCAACACCATTATATTAGCCTTAGGGGCACAAATATTTTCAATCATATTTGGAATATTACTGGGGACTATTGCAGCTTCAAATAGAGGGAAAAAAATAGATGTACTTTTACTTGGAAGTGCACTTTTCATATATGCTATACCCGCCTTTTGGCTGGGAATTATGTTATTATCCTATTTTGGAGTCAGACTTTCGTTAGTACCTCTCTTTGGAATGATTACTCCGGGTCTTAATCATATGTCTAAATGGGAATACTTTAAGGACGTCTCCCAGCATTTGATACTTCCTGCAATGACCTTTGGGTTAGCCATTACAGGAAGATATGCAATGATTATGAGGGGAGCCCTCTTAGATATATTTACGGAGGATTACATGATTACAGCAAAGGCAAAGGGCTTCGATAGAAAATATATAATACGAAATCATGCACTTCCAAATGCCATGCTTCCTATGGTAACGGTGATAGCCATAAGCTTGGGCTTTGTGGTTGCTGGAGCCATACAAACTGAAACGGTGTTCTCATGGCCCGGCATAGGAACATTAACAATAAAAGCCCTTGAGCTCAGGGATTATCCACTACTTCAGGGGGTATTCTTGATTATTAGCCTTTGTGTCATTTCAGCTAATTTTATTGCTGATATTATTTATATGTATATTGACCCTAGAATCAAATATGAATAAGGGGCTAAGATTATGAGTAGAAATAGATTTGATGTAAAGCTTAGAAACTTTAGAGGTTTTCTAAGGTTATTTTTTTCAAATACCATAGGCTTAATTGGCTTTATAATGCTGGCATTTTTTATTATTGCTGCCTTTCTAGGGCCAATTGTATACCCCTACGACATAACAGATGTAGCCAAGGGAGATATATTAGCACAGCCCAGCAGAGAATTTCCCCTTGGAACTGACCAATTGGGAAGGGATTTATTAGGGGCATTGATTAGCGGAGCCAAGATATCCCTGATGGTGGGATTTATGGGGGCATCCATATCTGTATCCATTGGGACAATAGTGGGCTTATCCGCGGGCTACATTGGAGGAAAGGTAGATAGTATACTAATGCGTCTAACCGATGGAATGATGGTGCTTCCTGTGCTTCCCTTGGTAATGGTATTGGCAGCCCTTTTGGGAACAAGTATCTCCAATATTATATTAGTCATTGGTCTTACGGGATGGACGGGAACTGCCAGGCTAGTTCGTTCCCAAACACTGTCCTTTAAAGAAAGACAATTTATAGAGAGGGCAAGATGTATGGGTGCAAATAATACATATATAATGATAAAGCATATTCTACCAAATGTATTCCCCGTAATATTTGCAAATACAATATTAGTTACATCAAGTGCCATCCTTAGAGAAACTACCCTCAGCTTCCTGGGACTAGGAGACCCCTTATCCGTCAGTTGGGGTCAAACCCTAAACGGAGCCTTTAACAACGGAGCAGTAAGCATTGGAGCATGGTGGTACTACGCACCTCCGGGAGTCTGTATCATATTATTAGTTCTTAGCTTTACGTTCTTAGGATATTCCTTTGATGAAATACTTAATCCTAAGCTAAGGGAGAGATAGCAGCTATGGAAGATAGAAACATATTGAAGGTAGAGGATTTAAATGTATTTTTTAAAGTCAATGGGGGAATAGTCAGGGCAGTTGAAAATGTCAATTTTCAGCTAAAGGATGGTGAATCCATAGGCATTGTTGGAGAGTCAGGCTGTGGAAAGACAACTACTGCCCTGGCAATAATGGGTATGCTTCCCGGCAATGGATATGTGGATAATGGCAGGATTTTCTTTGAGGGGGAAGATATAATAAATAAAGATGAAAAGCAGTGGCAGAGGTATAGATGGAATAAAATATCTATGATCTTTCAAGGAGCCATGAACTCACTAAATCCAGTTATGAAAATAAGAAGGCAGATAGGTGAAGCCATAAGACTCCATAATCCTACCATTACTAAGGGAGAAATAAATGCAAGGGTTGTAGAGCTTTTTAAACTGGTAGGACTAGATGAAAAAAGAATTAACTATTATCCCCATGAATTTAGTGGTGGAATGAAGCAGCGTGTAATGATAGCAATGGCCCTTGCATGTAATCCTAAGCTGATTATTGGAGATGAACCCACCACTGCCCTAGACCTTATGATTCAAGCCCAGATAATAGACCTTATAAATGATTTAAGAAGAAAATTAAATATGGGTATGATAATCATAACCCATGATTTATCCATAATTTCGGAGATATGCGATAGGGTAGCAGTTATGTATGCCGGTAATATAGTTGAAATTGGAAGTATAGAAGATATTATTGAAAACTACAAGCACCCCTATACAGAAAAGCTTATCAAGGCATTTCCCAGTATATATGGTGATAAAAGGATGGCGGAATCTATACCGGGAGCACCTCCCAATCCATTATCTCCTCCAAAGGGATGTAGATTCCATCCAAGGTGTCATAAATCAATAGATATATGTAAAAATGTCTTGCCTAAGTATACTAGCTTTGGAAATAGACATTTTGCAGCCTGCCATGTAGTAAAGGGGGATAGCCTCAATGAATAACGACAAAGTGATAGAGGTAAATAAACTAAGTGTATATTTTAATGCTAGAGCAGGCTTTTTTAAGGATTTGATCAGGAAGGATAAAATCATGGTCAGGGCAGTGGATGGAGTGGACTTATCAATTTCAAAGGGTGAGATAGTATCCCTTGTTGGAGAAAGTGGAAGCGGAAAAACCACTATGGGCAGGGCTATTTTAAATCTAGTTCATCATAATACAGGAAGCTTAAAATTTAATGACGAAGCTTATGATATAAAAAATAAAAAATGGATGAAGACCTTTAGAAAAAAAGCACAGATGATTTTTCAAGACCCATATCAATCTCTAAACCCCAAATTCATGATAGCAGATATAGTATCGGAGCCCCTTAAGTTTATTGAAAAGAAGTTATCCGAAGAAGAAATTGAAAGTAAAGTAGTAGAAGCCTTGGAGTTTGCGGGATTAAAACCTGCAAGGGATTATCTATATAGATATCCATATGAGCTTAGTGGTGGTCAAAGACAGCGTGTTGCAATAGCATCTGTTTTTATTATTTCACCTCAGTTTATAGTTGCCGACGAGCCTGTATCAATGCTTGATGCCTCAGTGAGGGCAGATATAGTGAAGCTGATGCTTCAAATGAAGGAAGAAAAGGGAACATCATATCTTTTCATAACCCATGACTTAGCACTTGCTTGGCTGGTATCCGATAGGATTGCAATAATGTACCTTGGTAAGATAGTGGAGATAGGGCCAGCCGAGATAATATCGGGAAATTGTATTCATCCCTATACCCAAGCCTTAATTAGTGTTTTATCAAATATTGATATAAAGAAAAAGAGAAAGAGAATAGTTTTAAAGGGGGAAACTCCATCACCAATGAATATACCAAAGGGCTGTAGATTTCATACCAGATGTCCAATAGCCAAGGAGAAGTGCGAGAAAGAGGAGCCTCCACTTATAAAGAGGCAAAAGAATCATTTTGCAGCCTGTCATTTTTCTAAGAGATTGATTTAAATCTAAGGGGGGATAGGGTTGATAAAGCCAAGACCATTAAAATATGGTGACACAATAGGGGTTATAGCACCGTCAAGCCCATGCTATGAACAGGATAAGATAGAAAACGGGGTAAGTACCTTGGAGAAAATGGGCTTTAGGGTAAGGCTTGGAAGAAGCTGTTTAAGCAGATACGGATATTTAGCAGGTCAGGATGATATAAGGGCATATGATATAAATTCTATGTTTAGAGATAAAAATATAGATGGGATTATATGCTTAAGGGGAGGCTATGGAACTCCAAGAATATTAGATAAAATTGATTACGAAATGATAACAAACAATCCCAAGGCTTATATTGGATATAGTGATATTACAGCCACCCACATAGCAATAAATCAATTAAGCCGTTTAGTTACATTTCATGGCCCTATGGTGGCAACTGAAATGGCTGAGGACTTCGATGATTTTTCCAGTCAATCCCTTATGGGTTTTATTATGGGTAAAGAAAATTCCAAAGCTTTAAGGAACCCAGAGGGAGAGAAAATATGCTGCTTTTACAAAGGGCAGTGTGAGGGAGAGCTAATTGGAGGAAATTTGAGTCTTATTTGTGCAGCTATAGGCACTCACTATGAAATAGATACTAGGGGGAAGATACTTTTCCTAGAGGATATCGAGGAAGAACCCTACAGCGTAGATAGAATGCTGACTCAATTAAATCTGGCGGGTAAGCTTGAAGACTGTGAAGGAATAATTCTTGGGGATTGGAAGGACTGTGTACCTGAGAAGCCCAATAGAAGCTTGACCCTTTGGCAGGTGTTTAAAAGTATTATCTCCCCTTTAAAAAAGCCCACTATATACAATCTTATGGCAGGTCACTGCAAGCCTCAGATTACTCTTCCCATTGGAATTAGGGTTTCAATGGACGCCTATAATGGAGAAATCACATTGATGGAATCTGTAACAGGGAAGAAATAAATGCAAGTATTTTAAAATTAAGGAGTGCATTGACAATGAGCTTAAAGGATTTAGAGCATGGAATAGTTAATAAGACTATAGCAGCTATAAGAACAAAGCCCAAGAAAGAAAGCTCTTTAGCCGATGAGGCATTGCTTGGCATGGTGGTAAAATTATTAAATACTGAAGAAAAAGGATGGTATTATATAGAAACCCATTACAAGTATAGAGGATATTTACATAAAAACGACCTTATAATTGATAAGGATAGAGCAGCTATTTGGAGGTCAGAGGCAAAGCATTTTGCAGCACATTCAATAGTGGACGTAATGAAAGAGCCAAACTATCAGAACTATACAATTGGACTTCTAGTAAGGGGAGCAATTATTCAGATTACCGAAAATAGGGAAAAGGATTGGAGGGAAATTGTGCTGCCAAGCCTAAAAAAGGGCTGGATAAAAGAGAAATATATTCAGAAAAAAACCATTCCTAATCTCATAATGGAGGAAGTAGCAATAAGGGAAAGTATTATTAAAACTGCCAGCAGTTATCTAGGTACTCAATATCGCTGGGGAGGAAAAAGCCCCTTAGGTATAGACTGCTCTGGACTTTGCTCTATAGTCTATATGCTAAACGGTATAATAATATGGAGGGATGCAGAGCTTAAAGATGATTGTATGAGGGAAATACAGCGTAAAGAAATGAAAAAGGGGGATTTATTATTTTACAAAGAGCATGTGGCTATGTATATGGGAGATGACAAGGTTATACATTCTACCTCGTCAAAATCACAGGTAGTAATAAACAGCTTAAATAAAAATGATGAGAACTATGATGAATTTTTGGATAAAAATATAATATCCATAGGCACTGTTTTTTACAAATAGAGACGAGGAAATTTCTCGTCTCAGGCTTCCCCGAAACCCGAATTTCTTCGTTGTTGCTTAGGGTGAGAACTCTTACGTATTTC
>JANQEZ010000214.1 GCA_028278115.1 Clostridia bacterium | reverse complement strand
CTGATTATATTGACAATATAAAATTAATTTATAGAAATAAGACAGGAAAAACACCTGTCTTATTTTTCATTTTCCTTCTTATAATAACTTTTAATCTTTTCAATAAACTTTTCTTCTTCACCTTTTGAATTGAAGGCTGATAAAGGAATTATAACAGCACTGATTGCACTTTCGTATATAAATATATGTTTATTAGAAAAGTCAATCTTATTAACTGCTTTCCATTTTGTACTAGTTTCCTTATATTCACTTAAGCACACTATTTTTTCTTCATCTATCCTTAGAGTCCTATTAGAAAATAAATCTCTATTCTTATCCTCGCAAATCAATTTAGATACATTTTTCTATAGTTTCTTTACTATACTTTTAGGATAAAATACAAACCATAAAACTGCTGCTGCTGATAAAAGAATTAACAATTTATGAAATAAAGCATTATATTAAAAAGTATTTAAGTGATATGAGCAGTAGTAGTATGGGAGCAATTCAAGCAGCTATAAAAAAATTACTTTTAAATGGCATGATAGAGTATAACGAAGGCGTGAGCAATGGTGTAAATAAAAAAATATACCATATTACTGAAAAAGGAAAGGACTATTTTCTTAAGTGGTTATCTAAGCCAATGAGTAGTAAAAAAGCTAAAAATATAGAGCTTAGTAAAATGTATTTTATGGGTTTAGTTATGGAGGAAAAAAGAGTGGATTTGATTCAAGCATATATTAATGAACAGATAAGTAAATAGAGAAGTATAGTATAAAGAGAGTTATTAAAAGAATTGCATACTAAAGGGTCTAACAGTGGTTTATATGAAAATATAATTTTAAAATATTCAAAAAAAACTTTAAAAAGAACGTATGTTCGGTTATAATATATATATATAGAATATATTGGATTTAAAGAAAATTTCAAGATTTAAAATGGGGTGAGATTATGATTGAGTTTATATTGAAGAATTCACAGTTAAATAGGATGCCGGTAATAATTGTCTATCAAAAGGGTGATGAAATAACCCAGCGGAAAATAAGGGTTAATAGAATTAAGGAAGACATAATACAAGCCTACTGTTTTAGGCAAAAGGCTATAAGAAATTTTAAAAGAGAAAATGTATTAGCTGCTAAAAGGGTAAATGCTATCAACTAAAAAATCTCATCATGACAAAGTCTCCAAATATATAGAATATACGCTTTTATAATTTAATATTTTCAAAGAAAAAATGTAGAAGCATTCATTGCTTTCTTTGAAATTTATTAAACTTTAAAGTTGGTTCCCTATATATAGATGTGTGACTGAGAAGTTTTACTTTCAATGTTTTGCTGTGAGCCGTTAGCCAAATAGTCATTGTGGTTTTGGACTGCGAAATATTCCTAAAAAAGTTAAGTTTTAGGGTCACACATCTATATAATTGTTAAAAATATATTGAAATCTATTAATAAAAGTTATATAATGAATACAGAAAATTCAGAAAAGTGGGGAGATTGTTATGAAATCAAAGACTGATTTTTTAAGCCTTTTAGATATGCTCAAAAACGTTTATGATAAAGTGGATTCCACAAATAAAGCTAGACTAGAAGAAGCAATTCAAATGGTTTTAACGAAATTTGAAAATAGAATTTGAAGGAGAGGACTAATTATATATTGATTTTAAATAATGTCATATGAAGAAAATCCTTCTGTAGTTTTTTGTTTCTAAAGGCTATGTTTATATTTTCCAGCTAAGATGATATAATTTTTAAAACAAATAAAATGACATGAGGATTTAGAAAGTCGCATTATTAAAACTGCATTTGGCAGGATTATTCAATGTGACTTTTTATTATATATAGTGTCATAATTTTAAATTAATTAAGACTAATTTTTAAAGAGAAATAATATGATATAATATATATGGTTGGCTAAATTGCATAAGTTCTTTAGGGGGTTTGCAGAGTTTAGCATTAGAGGCATTTTAAGTGCTTAAAACTATGCAGCTTTCTTGAATAGGGACTAAATTTAAATTTAGGGGGGTTTATATGAGACACAACAGGATAAAAACTAGAAAAAATAATAAAAATACGTATTTAAAGTTTATAGGAATTATAATAATACTAGCTGTATTGTCAATAAGTATAGGTTTTTTTGGGACAAAATACTATTTATATCCGAGGCTTTTTGCTAATCAAGATAATATTACAGATAATAGTGCAGCTAAAAATAATACTGAAAAACAACCCCAGGAAAATGCTGATTCAAAGGCTTCAAATACCGATAAAAAAGAAGCTACAATTGATAACAGCAGCGAAAAGTCAACTGAAGAAAAATTATACACTTTTGAAATACCTCCACTTAGTATTTACAATGTGCAAGTAGGAAGTTTCAATGAGAGGAAGTATGCACAGAGCCATATAAAAGGCGTCAATGACAAGGGTCTTGCAGGATATATTGTTGATTCAGAAAGATATAGAGTCATTGTAATGTCTTTTGTAAAGAGAAATAGTGCAGATCAATTTAAGAACAATATTAAAGAACATTACTCTGATGCATTCATATCTCCAAGGCAATTACCTACTAGAGAAATAAATTATGGCGATAGTGGTAAAGCCTATAGTGAAGTTGCTTCAAAGGAAATTATGGAGCTTAAGAAATATTATGAGAACTACTCAAATTTCCTATCAAGTAAAGATGTAGCTAGTGTATCATCCGATGAAATACTAAAATTTGTCGATGGTGAGATAAATAGATTGGATGGAATTATTAAGGCAATGGCTACGGTTAGTCCATCAGATGATTTTAATAGCTTTAATAGTAAATTTACAAGTATAGTTGAAAATTCTAAAACAAAGCTTATAGAAATAAAACAGTCTAATTTTTCAGATAGGACTAAACTATATGAAGTGATAATGGAAAGTTTGAACTCATACGAGGCAATAATATAAAGTATTTACGAGGAGGTAAAAGAAGTACATGGTAATAGGTGATATAAGGGAGTTATTAGATGCAGAATGTTTGTGGGATCATGATCATTTAAATACTAAAGTTGATGGAGCCTTTGGATGTGACTTGATGAGTGATTGTTTGGCTTTTGTGGACGAGAGAATTGTATTATTGACAGGTCTAACAAATCCTCAGGTAATAAGAACAGCAGAAATGCTGGATATTAATGCTATAGTTTTTGTCAGGGGTAAAATTCCTCCTCAGGAAGTAATTGATATGGCAAAGGATATGGGAATAGCTTTATTGGCAACTAAGCATACTTTGTATACTTCTTGTGGAATATTATATAGTAATGGATTAAAGGGAATTTCAATTGGGGGAATGGAATAGAATGGATGAGAAGGAAAAAAATACTGGAATTAAGCTGGAGTATGAAATAATTAAGGATGATTTTTCAAGGGCTGGGGAAGCATCAAGTAATATTAAGCGTGTGCTTAGACAGCTTGGGATTGATTCTTCAGTCATTAGAAAGACAGCGATTGCAACCTATGAAGCAGAAATAAATGTTGTTATACATTCAGAAGGCGGAAAGATGGTAGTCAATATTGAGCCTGATAAAATTGAAATAACTGCTAAGGATAACGGACCTGGAATTAAAGACATAGACCAAGCTATGCAAAAAGGTTTTTCAACCGCATCTCAAAAAGTTAGAGAGCTTGGTTTTGGGGCAGGTATGGGCTTACCAAATATGAAAAGATCATGTGATGAATTTTATATTGAATCCGAATTTGGTAAAGGTACCACCGTTAAAATGATATTTAAGCTATAATCCATGTGAAATAATTTGACTGAGAGAATTGCATAATTAATGACCTGATAGAAATTGAATATTATATAGTTTCAAAATCACTAAGACTATATATAATTTATTATGTAATTTTGCAAAGTCACAATTATGCAAATCTCTAGAGCGTGAAAATTTGTTCTAATATTTTCAAAATTGGGGGATAGTAAATGAAAGAATATTGGCACTCAGTTGATTTGGAAAAAGAGAAATGTAATGGATGCACAATATGTTTGAGAAGATGCCCAACTGAGGCTATTAGAATAAGAGATGGTAAAGCTAAAATTATCAAAGAAAGGTGTATTGATTGTGGAGAATGTATAAGGGTATGTCCATATCATGCTAAAAAAGCCTTTGCCGATGATTTAAGTTCCATTGAAAAATATAAATTTAAAATAGCCTTAGTTTCATTACCATTATATGGTCAATTCAAACTAAATAAGGATATAAATCGAGTCTTTAATTGCTTTTATGAGCTGGGATTCGATATGGTATACGATGTTGCCTTTGCTGCTGATATTGCTACATCACTCCAAAGTGACATCCTAAAAAATAATAGTACAAAACCTTTAATTGCTACACTATGTCCAGCAATCATAAGGCTTATACAGATTAGATTCCCATCTTTAATCGATCACATCATTAATATCGAATCGCCTATGGAAATTGCTGCTAGATTAGCTAAGGAAAAGGCTTCTAAAGAATATTGTTTAAATATTAACGATATAGGAGCCTTTTATATGACTCAATGCCCTGCCAAAATCACTAGTATTAAGAAGCCCCTTGGAATAAAAAAATCCTATGTAGACGGAGCAATCCCAATAAAATCTATTTATACAAAGCTAATTAAAATATATGATGAAGTAAAAAAAGATGACAAAATTCAGCAAGCCTCTGGAGATGGTATTGGATGGGCTAGGGTTGGTGGACAAAGTTTTTCTTTAGATATGGATAAATACCTAGCTGTTGACGGGATAGAAAACGTTATCAATGTCCTTGAAGAGATTGAACTTGGGAAACTAAACAATATTGACTTCTTTGAAGGCTATGCCTGTGTAACAGGATGTGTTGGCGGTCCGCTAAATGTGGAGAATCCTTTCGTAGCTAAAAACAGAATCAGACAACTATCCCAAAAGTATGGAAAGCGGAGCTTAGAAAAAGAGGATGTAAATAAGCTCATTAAAGATGTAGATATTGAGTGGACTGAAGAAATTGAACCCCTTAGTATATTAAAGCTTGACCAAAATATTGAAAAAGCCATTGAGAAAATGGAGCTTATTGAAAAAATTGATAAACAATTGCCCGGCATAGATTGCGGCTGTTGTGGTGCTCCAAACTGCCATGCTATGGCAGAGGATGTTGTAAAGGGTACAGCATGTTTGGAGGATTGTATTGTTATGCTTAGGAAAAAAGCTGATAAATGATTGGAGGAATTTAAATGCTTATAAAAGATTTAAGAGATAAATTTGGATTCAAAGTATTAGCTGGTGAAGATGTATTAGATAGAGAAATAAATGGATTATACTGCTGCGATTTACTTAGCTGGGTAATGTCACATGCTAAGGATGGAGATGCGTGGATTACTGTTCAGACCCATATGAATATTGTTGCAATTGCATCTTTGCTTAATCTGGCATGTGTTATTGTTCCTGAGTCTATAGATGTAGATGAAGATACAATAGTGAAGGCCAATGAAGAAGAGGTTCCCATTTTATCTACAGATATTGACAGCTTTAAAATATTTACAAAGTTTTATGAAGCTGGGATGAGATAAATGAAATTATATTATGATTTGCATATTCATACTTCGTTATCTCCATGTGGGGATAACGACATGTCACCCATGAATATCGTCAATATGTCAGTAATAAAGGGACTAGATGTCATAGCCATAACTGATCATAATTCTGTAAAAAATTGCTTAGCAGCATTAGAAACTGCCAAGGGGCATAATATTTTAGTGATTCCCGGCATGGAGATACAAACAAAGGAGGAGGTACATTTACTTTGCCTCTTTAGGAATATTGAAGCAGCATGGGAATTTGAGGAAATTATAGCTCCATTAATACCGAATATACCTAATAAGCCGGACTTTTTTGGAGAGCAAATAATATATGATGCAAGTGGAAATATAGTTGGCAAGGAAGAAAGGCTATTAGTATCATCGGTAAATATGAATATAGACAGTGTATTTTCTAAAGTTTCCTCTTTAAATGGAGTAGTTATTCCTGCCCATATTGATAAGAGAAGCTACAGTATTATATCGAACTTGGGATTTCTGCCCTTTAATCTTGATATTACAACCATAGAGCTTTCAAAGAATACAAATATCGAAGAATATATAAGCAAAAATAAATATTTGGAGAAGTACAATATCATTGTAAATTCCGATGCCCACTATCTAGGTGATATCTCAGAGCCAGTAAATTACCTAGATGTAAAAACAAAGGATATTGATGGAGTCTTTGAGGCATTGAAAAATATAGATGTGTGACCTTAAAATTTTACTTTCAATGTTTTTGCTGTCAGCTGTCAGCTATGAGCCGAATAGGTATAGTATCTTTGGTTAGAAAAAATATTTAGAAAAAGTTAAATTTCTAAGTCACACATCTATATATAAGGTAAGGGGAAATATTTATGAGAGAATTATCTATGCATATTTTAGATATAGCCCAAAATTCAATTGTTGCCGGAGCTTCCCTAGTAAAAATAGTAGTAGAAGAAAATCTTAATGAAGATTTTCTTACTATAATCATTGAAGATAACGGTAAGGGAATGGGCGAAAATGAACTTGAAAAGGTTACTAATCCCTTCTATACATCCCGTACAACTAGGAAGGTAGGTTTGGGTGTACCAATGTTTAAAGCATCGGCAGAGGCATGTGATGGCTCCTTTAGAATAAATTCTAAAAAGGGTGAGGGTACATATGTCGAAGCTAAATTCAAGCACAGTCATATAGACAGAGTGCCCCTTGGAAATATGCCCGATACGATGGTGGTTTTAGTTAGCTCCGATATAAAGATTGATTTTATTTATAGACATATAAGGAATGATAAAGAGTATGTACTCGATACAAGGGAGATTAAAGATATACTAGGAGAAGTTCCAATTAACAGTATAGAAGTTTTGGACTGGATAAAGGGCAATATCATAGAAGGCATTAAAGAATTGCATATAAATTAGGAATGTTAAAAATTTATTGAAGATTGACAATAAAAATAAATCCATGTACCATATTTAAGTACATTAATATATGCTTTTATTTATAGAGAATCCAAATTAAACTTTTGACTGGAATCTCTATATAAGCTAGGCATATATAAATAGTGCTGCTATAATCTCTACTTATGGTTATCACTGGTATTTATAATCTTTTAAATTTTTTTTGTATACTGTATACTATAAAGGGGGCCTAATAAATATTATTTATATTGTTCATAATTACTTTAAGAGGAGTGATATTAAATGGGACTTCTATCATTCAGAGGTGGAGTACATCCTCCACACTTTAAAGAGCCTACTTCAAGACATGAAACTCTAAAGGCTGCTGGACCTAAAGTTGTCACTATTCCCCTTAGTCAGCATATAGGTGCACCCTGTGACCCTATTGTAAAGGCTGGTGATAATGTTAAGGTTGGCCAGAAAATAGGTGAGGCCACTTCATTTGTATCATCACCCATACACAGTAGTGTTTCAGGTGTTGTAAAGGCTGTGAAGAAATGTCTTACTCCAAGCGGGGAAGCTTTATGTGTTATCATCGAATCCGACGGACTCGATACCCTTCATGAAAACGTTATACCAAAGGGAGATATTAAAACATTAAGTGGGGAAGAAATAAAAAATATCATCAAGGAAGCTGGTATAGTTGGAATGGGTGGTGCAGGTTTTCCAACCCATGTAAAATTGTCTCCGCCACCAGAAAATAAGATTGATACTATAGTCTTAAATGGAGCGGAATGTGAGCCTTATCTTACGGCTGACCACAGACTTATGCTTGAAAATCCACAGGATATTATTTATGGTTTAAAGGCAATGATGAAGGTGCTTGATGTTAAAAAGGCTTACATTGGAATTGAGGACAATAAGCCTGATGCAATTAAATCAATGAAAAAAGCATTAAAGGATGAAGGGGATATTGAGGTTGTAGGACTGCATACTAAATATCCTCAAGGTGCTGAGAAACAGCTTATTTACGCCTGTACAAAGAGAGAGGTGCCATCGGGAGGACTTCCAATGGCTGTTGGAGTTGTTGTAAACAATGTTGCAACTGCTGCAGCAATTGCAAATGCCATAAAGACCGGCATGCCTCTAATTGAAAGAATTTGTACGGTAACTGGAAAAGGAATAAAAGAGCCAAAGAATCTCCTTATTAAAGTTGGTACAAGCATTAAGGAGATTATTGACCAATGTGGAGGCTATAGCGGAAATATTGGCAAAATCATAATGGGTGGACCAATGATGGGAATATCACAATATACCGATGAAATTCCATCTACAAAGACGACGTCAGGAGTATTAGTCTTTACGCCTGAGCAGGCAACACTTCCAAAGCCTAAAAACTGCATTAAATGTGGAAGATGTGTAGAGATTTGTCCAGCTTTTTTACAGCCCTTATATATCAGTGCATACTCACTTAACAACATGTTTGAGACATCAGAAAAATATAATGCATTAGATTGTATTGAATGTGGGTCATGTTCATTTATTTGCCCTTCTAAAAGGCCTTTATTACAATCAATTCGTGTTGCAAAACGTGAAATAATAGCAAAGAAAAGAAAAACAAAGTAGTTAGGGGGTAATTTAATGAATAATAAATTAATAGTTTCTTCATCCCCTCATATTAGATCCAACGAAACTATAAGCAGTGTTATGAGGGATGTAGTTATAGCATTATTACCTGCAACTTTGGCGGGAATCTATTACTTCAGAATGGGTGCAGTGAGGGTAATACTATTTGCAGTACTGGCAGCCATTATAACTGAAGCTGGAATACAAAAACTTAGAAAACAGGAAGTTTCTATAAATGATTGGAGTGCTATTTTAACTGGGCTTCTCTTAGCATTTAACCTACCTGCTTCAGCACCCTGGTGGATGCCTGTTGTGGGTTCAGTATTTGCTATTGCTGTTGTAAAGCAAATGTTTGGGGGACTTGGACATAACTTCATGAACCCGGCTTTAGCGGCACGTGCAATGCTTTTGGCATCTTGGCCAGTAGAAATGACTAGCTGGATAAATCCTGGCTCAGACGTTGTATCTACTGCTACTCCCCTTGTAATGTTTGGTGGAGCAGAGGCACCGAGTTTATTTACTCTTTTTATAGGTAATCACGGAGGCTGTATAGGAGAAACCTCAGCCCTTGCATTAATATTAGGCGGCATTTATTTAGTTTATAGAGGAGTTATAACTCCAAGAGTACCGGTGATTTATATTTCAACTGTTGCAGTATTAACATTTTTAATGGGTGGCTTTGATCCATATTTTATGATTTATCAAGTGTTGGCAGGTGGATTAATGATAGGTGCAATATATATGGCAACGGATTATGTATCATCACCTGTAACGCCTAAGGGGCAGATAATCTTTGCACTGGGATGTGGAGTTATTACCAGTATCATAAGACTTTATGGTGGATATCCAGAGGGTGTATCATATTCTATTTTACTTATGAATGTAGTATCTCCGCTGATTGATAAGTATACTAGCCCTAGAGTTTTTGGGGAGGTGAAGTAATATGAAGGAAATTATAAAGCTTGGATTGATACTATTACTTGTGTGTGTTGTTGCAGCTGTGGCCCTTGCTTTTACAAACGAGCTTACCAAGGATCAAATTGCTCTACAGAGAAATCAGGCAAATGAAAATGCTCGTAGAAATATATTACCCGATGCCGATAGTTTTAAAGCTTTAGATGAGAATAAATTAAATGAAATAATTAGTGAGAACAAATCTGTAGCAGAAGTTTTCAAAGGCTACAAAGGCGATAGTATTGTGGGATACACATTTAAGACTTTGCCTTCTGGCTATGGAGGAACTGTTGAAGTTATGACTGGCATAGATTTAGAAGGAAAGGTTAATGGTGTTAGGATAGGAAATCATCAAGAAACACCAGGACTCGGAGCAAATGTAGCACTACCTGAATTCTATAATCAATATGAAAATAAAAGTGCGGAATCTGAAATTGAGGTAAGCAAAACAGAGCCTACTAATGATAATCAAATTCAGGCAATTTCAGGAGCTACTATTACTTCCGATGCAGTAACTGCAGGAGTAAATATAGCAATAGATACCTTCAAGCAGATTACAGGTAAATAAAAATGGAGGTGAAAGCCATTGAATCCAATTAAGACTTTGACAAATGGACTTTTTAAGGAAAATCCAATATTTTTTCAGTTATTAGGAATGTGTCCTACCTTGGCAGTTACTACATCTGCTGAGAATGGACTTGGAATGGGTCTTGCATCGACGGCGGTTTTAATCTGTTCAAATGTAGTTATATCTTTACTCAGAAAGGTTGTTCCTAGTAAAATCAGGATTCCTATATTCATAGTTGTAATAGCCACCTTCGTTACAATGGTTGGTATGGTAATGGAAGGTTTTATGCCAGCCCTTTATAATTCACTAGGATTATTTATACCTCTTATAGTTGTAAACTGTCTCATTCTTGCAAGGGCAGAGTCCTATGCGTCGAAAAATGGAGTATTTATTTCTACCATTGATGGTATTGGTATGGGGCTTGGATTTACATGGGCCTTAACAGTATTAGGAGCAATAAGGGAATTATTTGGTGCTGGAAGTATATTCGGAATGAGTATTTTCGGCGTTGCATATAAGCCTGCTTTAATTATGATATTACCTCCAGGGGCATTCTTAGCTCTAGGTATATTGTTGGCAATTAACAATCTATTAAAATCAAGGTCAGCTTAAGGGTTAAAGTTATCTTGAATATTAATTAGGAGGGATTGATATGGAAAATGCAGGTATTTTTGTAATACTTGTCAGTTCAATATTGGTTAATAACTTTGTTTTATCAAGATTCCTTGGAATCTGTCCTTTCCTAGGTGTTTCAAAGCAAGTAGAAACTGCCCTTGGAATGGGTATGGCAGTTACCTTTGTTATGACATTAGCTGGGATTATAACATATTTTGTACAAAAGTTTATACTAGTTTATTTTGATATTGAGTATCTGCAAACTATAGCCTTTATATTAGTTATAGCTTCGTTAGTTCAGTTCGTTGAAATTGTACTGCAAAAAATGAGTCCGACGCTATATCAGGCATTAGGTGTTTTCCTTCCACTTATAACAACTAACTGTGCAGTTTTAGGGCTTGCTCTATTAAATATTCAGTATGAATTTGGCTTAATTCAAACAATAACTCATTCAATTGGTGCCGCTGTAGGCTTTTCATTGGCTATCGTTTTATTTGCGGGTATAAGAGAAAAATTAGAAATTGCAGATGTACCTACTCCTTTTAAGGGATTTCCTATAGCCCTTATAACTGCAAGTTTGATGTCTATAGCCTTTTTAGGATTTGCAGGCCTAGTTTAACTATAGGGATTCAAGTAGAGACTTTAAATTATACATCTCCAAAACTCCCAGAAACGCTGAGTATTTGTACATGTACATTAATTTACGTATATGTACATTAATATAGTATATGTACATTAATTTACCTATATGTATAATTTAAGTTCTACTATATGAACCCTATATGGATAACAGCTTAAAATAAAAGCTGCTTATCTTTAAATCCTTTTGAAATGATATAGAAGGGGTGATACTATGGATTTGAATAATATAATTTTTGCCGGTATAAGTCTAGGTGCAATGGGTCTTCTATTTGGAGCTGGACTTGCGTATGCTTCGCAAAAATTTGCTGTTGAAATAGATCCTAGAGCTCTTGCCATAAGAGACGCACTTCCAGGTGCTAACTGTGGAGGCTGTGGTCTTCCTGGATGTGATAGCTTTGCCAATGCAGTTGTTGATGGTAGTGCACCTGTTAATGGCTGTCCAGTTGGTGGAGCAGAATGCACCAATAAGCTTGCTGAAATAATGGGTGTAGATGCTGGAGAGAGCGTTAAACAAGTTGCAAGAGTTATCTGTAAGGGTGACAATAAGAAGTGTAAAGAGAAGTTTGAGTATTTTGGTATCCAGGATTGTAAAGCAGCAGCCATGATTGGTGGAGGCAGTAAAAGCTGCGGGTATGGCTGTTTAGGTCTTGGAACCTGTGTTAAAGCATGCCAGTTTGATGCCATAGAGATAACAGAAGGAAACTTAGCTAGGATAATACCTGAAAAATGTACAGCATGTGGAAAATGTATTGAAGTTTGCCCTAAGGAAGTTATAAGCTTTGCTCCCTTTGAGCAGGATGTTGTTGTTGACTGTAACAGTGAAGAATTTGGAAAGACTGTTAAGGAAAAATGTAGTGTAGGATGTATAGGATGCCAGATATGTGTAAGGGTTTGCCCCTTCGATGCTATGGAGTTTTCCAATAAGCTGGCAAAGATAAACTATGAGAAATGTACCAACTGTATGCTATGTGCTGAAAAATGCCCTACAAAATCCATATATGCTAACTTTGAAAAGCGTAGAAAAGCTCAGATTATGGAAGAAGGATGTATTGGTTGTACACTTTGCAAAAGGGCATGTCCCGTTGAAGCAATTGAAGGGGAAGTTAAGGGAAAACATAAGGTTATAGATGATAAATGTATAGGTTGTGGAGCTTGTGCTCCTAAGTGTCCTAAAAAAGTAATTGAAATGAAATAGTAAATTTTGTGAATTTATTGAGCCTATGATGATCTCAATTTCGAGAGAATCATAGGCTTTTTTCGACATTATGGCTATATACCTAATATTTACATTTGAAAAAAATTCTACTTGTAATAGCTTTTACTAAATGCTAAACTTAAAATGTATAACAAGTTTTAAAACCAAGATTTTCAATGCTTTGATATGTATTTTAGGTTATAAAAAGTTTTCACAAAAATACCAAAAATAGATATTAAAGTATGAATTGGATATAATAATGAGTAGGGATTTATTTGATACATCCTCCAAAAGGAGAAGAAGACAGCAATTTGATGAAAAAAACAAAATTTTTTAACTTTTTTATCAAAATTTGATGTATATAATATGGCTATTTTGACAAAGTTTACTGAGGAGGACATCTATTATGAGAGGCAAAAATAGGAACCCCTGGCTCTTATTAGTATTGTTGCTAGTGGGATTAGTAGTTGGAGGTATAATTGGAGACATTTTTAAAGACAGCATTACATGGTTGGCATACAGCAATAGTATTGGTATTGACCCCGTAACCTTGGATTTAAATGTTATAAAATTAACCTTTGGATTTACTATTAATATCAATTTAGCAATTGCCATTGGAATTATAGCAGCAATAGCTGTATTTGAAAGGTTGTAGTTGGATTATGAGTAAAAAGCTTGTTCTAGCCTCTTCATCTCCAAGGAGGCGTGAAATATTAGAGAACTTGGGTTTACACTTTGTTATTTTGAAAAGTGATATACAGGAAATAGCCAGGGAAGAAGAATCACCGGAGCAGATAGTGATGGCTCTAGCACTTGAGAAAGCAATAGATATATCAAGAAATTTAGACGATGATTCTATTATCATAGCTGCAGATACTATAGTCTATAAGGATAAGGTTTTAGGTAAGCCCAAGTCATACGACGATGCGTATGATATGCTTTCATCTTTACAGGATAATACTCATTATGTATATACTGGACTAGCTGTTATAGAAAGAGGAACATTTAAAAAAATTGTTACATACGAAAAAACAAAGGTCAAGATAAAAAAATTATCTGATGAAAAGATAAAAAAATATATTGAAACCGATGAGGTATGGGACAAGGCTGGAGCATATGGGATTCAAGGATTTGGCTCTACTATAGTTCAGTGGATAGAAGGAGATTATTTTAGTGTCGTAGGTCTGCCTGTAGCAAGGCTTGAGGATATATTATTAGAAAACTTTGATATATCAATACTGTAGAAGAATTATTAATTTACACAAATGCCAAAGCATTAAAACTATAATTATTTAGATTTTGGGAATTATGGAGAAGAAAATATGATTAAATACAATTTAACTATTAAGGAAATGCCTGAAAATGAAAGACCCAGGGAAAAACTCATCAGATATGGTTCAGATACCCTATCTAATAGCGAGCTTTTAGCTATATTGCTCAGAACAGGGTCAAAGAAGCAATCGGCCCTAGAGCTTGCAAACACTGTTTTAAGCTCCGATAATAATGGTATAAGGTTTTTAGCCAAATGTACTGCAGAAGAATTAAGTGCCATAAAGGGAATTGGTGAAAGCAAGGCATGTCAAATTATTGCTGCTATTGAGCTTGGCAAGAGATTATCTAGAAGCACATTGGAATCAAAAAAAGCAATAAGAGCACCAAAGGATGTAAAGGATATTTTTATAAATGATATGCGTTTTTTAGAAAAAGAACATTTTAAAGTAGTTTTTCTTAATACCAAAAACGAAGTAATAGCCTTTGAAACAATATCAATAGGAAGTCTTAATGCTTCGATTGTCCATCCAAGAGAGGTATTCAATAGAGCTATTAAAAAGAGTAGTGCATCAATTATATTACTACATAACCATCCAAGCGGCAACTGCGAGCCAAGCAAAGAAGATATAAATGTTACTAAGAGATTAATGGAGGCTGGTAAAATAATAGGAATAGAGGTTCTGGATCATATTATTATTGGTGATGGCGATTACTTTAGTCTTAAAGAAAACTCTTTAATATAAAAATACTTCATAATTACATTATTATTAAGATTTTTGAAAAAAAATGATGCATTTATCTATAGGGATTTGAAGGATTATATTCTTTAAAAAATATAAACTAAAGAACTAAATTATATTGTATATCTGCATAAGACTTGACAATGAAGGAAGGAGTAAATTAATGGGATTATTTAACATGTTTAGTAAAGATATTGGAATAGATTTGGGAACAGCGAATACACTTGTTAATGTTAAGGGGAAGGGCATAGTGGTTCGTGAGCCTTCAGTTGTAGCAATACAGGAGGATACAAAGGATGTACTTGCCGTTGGTCTAGAAGCAAAGAGGATGATAGGAAGAACTCCTGGTAATATAATAGCAATAAGACCTTTAAAGGATGGCGTTATTGCTGACTTTGATACTACACAAAGCATGCTGAAATACTTTATCAAAAGAGCATATCCTAACAGCTCAATGTTCTTTAGACCTAGAGTGTTGGTTTGTGTACCCTCTGGTGTTACTGAGGTAGAAAAAAGGGCAGTAATTGAGGCATCTGAACAAGCTGGAGCAAAGGAAGCCTATTTGATAGAAGAACCTATGGCGGCAGCTATTGGAGCTGGTTTACCAGTTGCCGAGCCAACGGGCAGTATGGTTGTTGATATTGGTGGAGGTACAACGGAAATTGCAGTTATTTCCCTTGGAGGTATAGTTACAAGCAAATCAATAAGAATCGGCGGAGACGAAATGGACGAAGCTATTGTTTACTATATCAAAAAGGAATATAACCTTATGATTGGAGAAAGGACTGCTGAGGAAACGAAGATAACAATAGGTTCAGCCTTCCAAAAGATCAAGGAAGAGCAATTGGAAATAAGAGGTAGAGACTTAGTTACGGGGCTTCCTAAAACCCTTATGGTGACCTCTACTGAAATTTTAAATGCATTAAGTGAACCGGTGAATTCTATTATCGAAGGCATAAAAATAACACTTGAAAAGACACCTCCTGAGCTTGCAGCTGACGTAATGGAGCACGGTATAATGCTAACCGGTGGAGGGGCACTTTTAGACGGTCTTGATAGACTGATAAAGGAAGAAACAGGTATGTCTGTTAGAATAGCTGAGGAGCCATTAGACTGTGTTGCAATTGGTACAGGAGAAGCACTTCTTAACTACGATTTATTAAAAAGAGTATTTATATCACCAAAGAGAATTCGTTAAATCAAGGGATTGATTTTCTAGTATTTTAATACATTTTTTGAATGTGGAAACTACTTTTTAAGAAACGGAGCTTTATGATAAACAGCATTAACATTTAAAATAGATTTTAGAGAAAATAATGAGCTTCTCTATATTTTTCATCTTAAATTTTTTGAACCTTAAAGTTGTTTATCTCTATATTATTTAGAAAAATTAGAGTGGTGATAATAAATGTTTAATATATTTAAAAGTAAAATAATGATAGTAACGATTGTTGCTATCATTTTGCTTGTCATAATAGGAGTAACCTTTGGGGGAAGAGACAATATAACTACTGCCGAAAATGTAGTGGGAAATACTGTAACCCCAATCCAGAGATTTTTTCAGCTTGGGAGTAATTTTATTTCAGATACCTTAGACCCAGTGTTAAATGTATGGAAACTGGATGAAGAAAATGAAAAATTAAGAGCAGAAAATGTTAAGCTTCAAAATGATATAATTAAACTAAAGCTAAGGATACAGGAGTTTGAAGATTTAACCACCCTGCAAACTGCCCTTAACTATGCAAATGATAAAGGGATTGATAACTATATAACTAGCAATATAATCGCAAAAGACCCGGGCAATTGGTTTACAATATTTACAATTGATGTAGGGATTAAGGATGGTGTAACAAGAAATAGCACTGTAATGAATGGCGATGGTTTAATTGGATTGGTTTATGAAGTTGGTGACACGTGGTCAAAGGTAATAACTATGATAGACAATAGGAGTCGTATAAGCTTTGAAGTTTTAAGTGAGAGCAGCAATGATATAGGACTAATCAATGGAAATGGAGAATCATTGCTTGAGGGCTATTTATTTGACCACGAGACAAAGGTTAGTGCTGGCGATCAAATAATAACTTCTGGACTAGGATTATATCCAAAGGGAATTCTGATAGGTAGGATTAAAGAGGTTGTAATAAAGGAAGACGAACTATTAGAAAGTATTATAGTTGAGCCAAGTGTTAATTTTAAGAAGCTAAATAGAGTTTTTGTGATACCAAAGAATAATATTGGTAATTAAAGGGGTTTAAGATGAGCTGGTATACGTTAGTAGCAATGATTATTGGCAATTTCATATTTCAGTCAACGATTTTTCAATACTTTAGAATCTCTGGAATTCTGCCTAATACTGCTTTATTGATAGTGATAACAGTTAGTGTGATATATGGTAAAAAGGAAGGGGTTACTGCTGGAGTTATATGTGGAATACTTCAGGATATTTTTTTCAGTAAAGCCTTGGGGATAAATTTATTAATATATTTATCAATTGGATATATTATTGGTGGATTAGAAAATAAGGTTTTCAAAGATAATTACGTCACCCCATTATTATTTATAATCTTTACAACTGTATACTATCATAGCATATATTTTGTTTTTATGCATTTTTTAAGGCATTCTATAAATTATATTACCGTATTACAGGGAACCATATTACCAGAGACGATATATAACTGTATTGTGGGTACTGTTTTTTACAGAATTTTTTATAAAAGGGTAAGCTTAAACAAATAAGTTTGGGGGGATAGTATGCTTGAAAAATTAAAGGATAGGAATAATCAGATTATCTTAGGCTTTATAATAGTCTTCTTGGTTATGTTTATACGTCTCTCAAACCTAACTATAGTGGAAGGGGAAAAGAGGCGGGAAATTTCTGAAAATATAAGAAAAAAGGATATTCCCATTGTTGCACCTAGAGGAGAAATCAGAGATAGAAATGGAGTATTAATAGCCGGAAATATTCCAAGCTTTACTGTTCAGCTTATAAGAAGTGAGCTGCCTAAAAAAGAACTAGAAGAAATTGCAATAAAAATAATAAATATTTTAGATAAAAATGATGAAAAGCATATAGAGTTTCCCATTGTGATTGAAAATGGGAGTTTTTCTTACTCATATGACAAAGAGATAAAAAACTGGCTTGAGTCTTTAGGAGAAGAATATGTACTTTTAAATGATGCAGAGGCCGTTTTTAATAAAATAGTATCAGATAACTTACCTATAGAAAATCTAAATAAAAGTGAGGCTCAAGAGTACTTGATAGCTATGGGGATTACTCCCCCCATATCTATAAGTAAAATGAAATTTTTAGCACAGATTGAAAAGGAAAACTTTTTAGGAAGTTACAAGCTGGACTTTGAAATAAGTGCAGAGGAAGCTTTTCAAAGAATCAAAGAAAGGTATAAAATCAGTGACGAATACTCTGATGAAGACGCCAGAAAGATATTGATAATTAGACATGCATTGAGACAGCAAGGGTATTTACAATACTTTCCACTTACCATTGCATCTGATTTATCTAAAGAGACTGCTATATTGATAGAAGAAGATGGAATGGAATTACCGGGTATAAGTGTTGCGATAGAACCAAAAAGACACTATGAATATGGGTCACTAGCAGCCCATGTACTAGGATATCTTGGTAAGATATCACGGGATTGGGAGATAAAAAAGTATGTTGAGGAAAACAAGTACTCAAAGAGCGATATAATTGGAAAAACAGGAATAGAAGGTAGATATGAATTAACACTAAGGGGAGAAAATGGTGCGAAATCCGTAGAAGTAGATACCTATGGTAGAACAGTAAATGAGCTTGATTATTTTAAAAAGCCTATTCCCGGGAAAAATATTCATTTAACCATAGATGCTAATCTACAAAAAGTTGCTGAGGAAAGTTTAAAATATGCCCTTGAGGAGATACAAAAAGGAGGCAATTTTGAAAGCAAGTGGGGGGATTATGCATATGGGGATCAGTTTAAAAATGCTAAATCTGGTGCAGTTGTTGCCGTCGATGTTAATAGTGGAGAAGTACTTGCTTTAGCAAATTATCCTGCCTACGAGCCGGAGCTCTTTTCAACAGGAATTTCAAATAAGGACTTTCAGAATTTGCAGCCAAAAAATAAAAGAGACCCCATAGCTCCAAGACCTCTATATAATATTGCCACCCTTACGGCAGTACAACCTGGGTCGACCTTTAAGATGATTTCTGGTTTAGCTGCAATCGAAGCTGGATTAGACCCAGAAAGACAATTTGTAGACGGAAGATTTATCAAAATTGGAAATAAGAGCTTTGCAAGCTGGATGTGGAATGAGTATAGAAGGTCCCATGGGAACAATATAGATTTATACAAGGCACTAGAGGAATCTGTGAATTATTATTTTTATAATATATCAATGGACTATGATTACTATAGAGATAGACCATTAAACCTGGGCATGAGTATTAACTCTATATTGGATTATACAGAGAGATTTGGACTAGGTGAAGATACTGGAATTGAAATACATGAGGAATCCTATGGGGTGCCTGATCCTGAAAAAAAGATGAGAACTATTAAGATTTTATTGAGAAGAAGATTACAGTCAATTGCCGAAGACTATTTTCCCGATAAAATACTTAACAATCAAAACATGCTAAATGAAACTATTGCAACTATACTAAGTTGGGCAGATGAGAATCCAAGTGGTTCGGAAATTAGAAAACGATTGTTGAGTATGGGATTTGAAGAATCTAAGATTTCAAGCTTACGTGGTACAATTGGGCTAAAGGATATAATAAAATATGACTATTTCAATCAAATTGAATTTGGAGCGGGAGATGCATTCAACCTATCTATTGGTCAGGGTGAGCATACTTATACACCAATTCAAATGGTAAGATATACCTCAGCCATTGCAAATGGAGGGTATCTATACGATTTAAGTCTTACTAAGGAAATCGATGGTGAAGAAGTCACAAGGAATAGTGGAGAAAAAATACAATTAAATGACTATAATAATTTAAACCATATAAAAAAAGGCATGCTTCAAGTAACCCAAGGCTCTAAGGGTAGTGCTAGGAGAGTTTTTAAAGAATTTCCTGTTAAGGTTGCAGCTAAGACAGGAACAGCACAAAGGTTTGGAAAGATACCTCCAGAAAGTGAGGTAGACTATCTAAAGAAGTATTTAAATCTTATTGCCCCCAGTATATCCTTTGAAAGCATATATAACATGTCATCAATGATAGAAAAGCAGAGAAAAGATGAAGTCGCAAAGCTTCAAGAAGAAGTTAAGAGTATAGAGGATGAATTAAAGGCTTTGTCAGAGAATCCAACAAATGAAGATGACGAAGCAATAAAAAAGAAGGAAGAACTAGAAAGGCAAAGGAGTAATACAAAGCAGAAAATAATCTCCAGATTGACTAGAGGATATTTTGATGAAGGTACAATAATGCGGGAAGCTATAAAAGAATTGACAGATAACAGGGTTACAGACGAAGATATTAACATGTATAAAGAAGATTATGATAACTTTTCCTGGTTTGTTAGCTTTGCACCCTATGAGAAGCCGGAAATAGCCATTGTTACACTCCTTTTTCAAGGTGGAAAAGGTGGATACGGTGCTCCAATTACAAGGGAGATTTATGCAGAGTATTTTGATTTGAAGCTTCCAGAAGAAATTGAGGATATAGAAAATATTGGAAATTAGCATAGGAGTGAGTAATACAAAGATAAATGCTGGGGAATATTAGGTTCCCAGCATCATTTATGATATTTTCTTTCAGCAAAAGAAGGATTATATAATCTATTGAAGAATAATAAATATAATCTATCTTTATTGCGTATAGAATCCTATACAGATATCGGTTTTAAATGTGGAGGTAGCATAGATATGACACTTAATAGTAATATAGAATTTAAAGGAACAAAAGATGGATTAATTATTCACCTTAATGAATCCTGCGATTACGAGAAGTTGAAGGAGCAATTAATAGACCAATTAGAAAAGGCAAAAAATTTTTTTATGGGTGCTAAAATTGCTGGTATAGAAGGCAGAAGTCTAAGTAATAACGAAGAAAATGAAATAATTGACTTAATTAATAATAGATTTGGAATGGTTATGGTGGAAAAACCTGCAATACCTTCTAAGAAGGATGAAGTTTTTATGGGACTAGAAGAAGGTATGACTAAATTTATTAAGTCTACTGTACGTTCCGGCAGGAAAATAGAATTTAAAGGAAATATAGTTATTATGGGAGATGTTAATCCGGGTGCAGAAGTTGTTGCCTATGGAAATATAGTTGTGATGGGATATTTAAGAGGTACAGCCCATGCTGGTGCAGATGGGAATAATGAAGCCTTTGTTTCGGCTCTAAAGCTCCAGCCTACTCAGCTAAGAATAGGAAAATTCATTGCAAGGGCTCCAGATGACAGCTCCTATAATCCTAAGTATCCTGAAATAGCATTCATTAGGGATGAGACAATTGAGATT
>JANQEZ010000193.1 GCA_028278115.1 Clostridia bacterium | reverse complement strand
ATTTGCTGCAATTGCAGCCTGTCTAAAGATTTCGTCTACTTGCTCTTGTGTATAGGTAGCGTACTTTTTTTGTGCATCCCTTATTAAATTAATATTCTTCGTTAAATCTTCTACATTTTTTACTGACATTTGCTACACCTCTCTTTTTTAAAATATTTTTAGATTTAAAGTGTTACTTAGTATAGTTAAAAAAATAACAATATACATAAAAAAATTTAATGCATTTGAAGCTTAGACAATATTTATGAATTTTTTAGTCTGTCATAGCAGATTATCTAAATCCACGTTAATATTAACATGAAAAACACTGATTTTAAATAGTATTTTAACAAAAAAATTAGGAAAACAATTTCTTTTTTTTCAAGATAATTTACATATTATATAAAATATATTAGTATAACTTAGTTAAACCTAGAGAAATAAATAACAAAACTAGAATATATTAACGAAAAAAACGTTAACTAATTAACAATAATCAGTAGATGTTTATTGGAATGTTTTATTTTTTATTAAGAATTGAAAACAATATTGGCTGTAATATAAAATTATGGAAATAATGATAATAGATAATGGGAAATAAATAAAGCTAAAATTTGTAACAGATATAGTGGTTATATGATAAAATATATAAAACATAGGTAAATATTAGATAAAGGTGATTATAGAGATTCAAGTGAAAATTTTAATTTTTACAAATCAAAAAACAAAGAGGCATGGGATATTCTGATATGTAGATTAATTTAACTCGTTGTGTATATTGGTTTGCTGTTATGTATAAATTGAGATTTGCTTTGAGCTCTTTTATAGAAGGGAGATAGATATGAATAGGGTTGATGGAAGGAAGACCGATGAGCTAAGACCAGTTAAAATTACAAAGGATTACCTAATACATCCCGATGCTTCGGTTTTAATTGAAATGGGTAATACTAAGGTAATATGTACAGTCAATATAGAAGAAAAGGTTCCCCATTTTTTAAAGGGAAGTGGAAAGGGTTGGATTACAGCTGAATACTCCATGATACCAGGTTCAACTCAAATAAGAAAGTTTCGAGAGGCTACAAAGGGAAAGGTTGAGGGTAGAACCCATGAAATAAAGAGACTTATTGGAAGAACACTAAGATCAGCCGTTGACTTAGATAAGCTTGGAGAAATTACTATATGGATTGACTGTGATGTAATACAAGCAGATGGAGGAACTAGAACAGCCTCTATAACAGGTGCATATGTTGCCTTGGTAGATGCATTAAATAAGCTGATAGAGAAGGGGACATTGAAAGCTCTGCCATTAAAGAGCTATGTGGCTGCGGTTAGTGTTGGCATAGTCAAGAATACTCCTGTTCTTGATTTATGTTATCAAGAAGACTCAACTGCAAAGGTTGATATGAATGTAATAATGACTGATAGTGGTGAATTTATAGAGGTTCAAGGCACTGGAGAAGAATCGCCATTTAATAAGGCGGAATTAATAAGTCTTTTAACCCTTGCTGAAAATGGAATAAAGGAGCTCATAGACATTCAGAAGAAGGTATTGGAGGGAGAAGCTTAGAAGGGAGATACGCTTAAGATGAAGATGATTTTAGCATCTAAAAATAAACATAAATTAAAAGAAATAAGTGATATGCTTAGTGATTTGAATATTCAGTTGATATCAATGGATGAAGCGGGTTTAGGTGACCTTGAAATAGTAGAAGATGGTGAAACCTTTGAAGAAAATTCTATGAAGAAGGCTGTTACAGTTATGGAAAAGACAAATGAAGCAGCAATTGCCGATGATTCTGGATTGGAGGTTGATTTTTTAGGAGGATGTCCAGGAGTATACTCGGCAAGATTTGCAGGCGAAGATGCCACAGATGAAGATAATAATGAAAAGCTGCTTAAAAAGCTTGAGGGTGTTCCCTTTGAAAAGAGAAAAGGAAGGTTTGTTTCAGTCATCTCTTTGGCATTTCCCGATGGAAGAAAATTAAGCCTTAGAGGAGAATGTGAAGGTGTAATAGCCCTAGAAAGCAAGGGAACAGATGGATTTGGTTATGATCCACTATTTATAGTTACTAAGTACCAAAGAACCTTTGCTGAGCTGGGAAGTGAGATAAAAAATAAGATTAGCCATAGGGCTAAAGCTCTTAAAAAATTTAGAGAAGAGCTGGAAAATTTATTAGGAGAAAAATCATGAAAATAGGAGTAATCAGTGACACTCACGGAGACTTAGTGAGTGCTGAAAAAGCAATAAGACTCATGGGCGATATAGATATATTAATCCATGCTGGGGATACCTTTAGAGATGCTATGCTTATAAAGGAGAAGACTGGAATTGAAGTAATAGCAGTTAAAGGCAATACTGATTTTGACTGCGAAGCAGATATAGAAAAAGTTATTTCTATTGGTAAAAAAAGAATATTTTTGACACATGGACATGCGTATAATGTTAAATTCACCCTTGATAGATTGTACTATAAGGCTTTAGAAACGAATTCGGATATTGTAATTTTTGGTCATAGCCATATGCAGACACTTGTAAATGAAAAAGACATAACCTTTTTAAATCCTGGCAGTGTTTCAAGACCTAGAGGAGGAAAAAAACCTTCCTATGCAATTATAGATGTAATTCAGGAAAGATTTGAGATAAAATTATATGATCTTGATTAAAGATAAAGGCTTTTAAACCTTAATTATTTTTTAAAAGAAATTTAGGGATTCTAGTGAAAACTTTAACTTATACATATTAAAAATGCCCAGAATCATCGCATATTTGAGTCATGTATAAGTTAAGTTTTACTCTA
>JANQEZ010000098.1 GCA_028278115.1 Clostridia bacterium | reverse complement strand
CTGGCCTTCCGTTTGCTGTAGGAGGTCCCTCATAAAATACAAAGGATTTTTGTCCTTCACGAACCTTTACGGATTTTTGAAGAATGTCTATTTCATCCCAAAAATTAGATACTAATTTTTCATTTTCACTAACAGATAGATTCGACAATTCTTTGAATTTTTTCATTTCTTCACCTTCCTCTTTATTTGTTCTGACTAATTATTTTATAAAGCTTCTCATAACTGAGTTTGCTAAAATACATGACGGGAATTATAAGATTATACATAGCTGCATAAGTTCATATATATTATAAAAGTCCCTAAGTCAATTGACTTAGGGACGAAATTATTCCGCGGTACCACCCAAATTATAGTAAAACCTATCACTCATCAAAATTTATCGCATTTTTACGAGATACCTTAATACAATGAACTTCATAAATCCTTCAAATACTGTTTATTGCTTTCAGATATCTAGCTCCAAGGTGATCTTCATAAAGATGTAAGTTGATAATCTTCCAGCCAGGGATTATCTCTCTTAGGGTATAATAGAAAATATAGAATCAAATCCCTTGAAACCACATTCTTTACTACTCTCCTCGTCAAAGCCATTAGCTTTATTTAGTTTTGAGAAGTACTCAATTTAGTTATACTACTAACTATAATACATTAATAAATCATATTTTGTCAAAAACTTTTTTAAGATTTCTTCAAAATTTATTGAATATTATATCCAAATTTATATTTTTTTATACTTTTTATTCACTTTCCTTCTTATATGATGATTTATAAAGCTTTCTATTATGAAGTGTCCAAATCTTATCAGAAAATGCCTTTGGCTTTATATTTTCTAGTGTCTTCTTCATATCAAACATCCTTGCGTCTACAACGTCTAAATAATGTAATATTTCTGCTTCTGGAATCATCGGTCTTTTAGGGCTTCCAAATTCTGGCTCATAGTGATGGGTAAGTATCATATGCTGAAGAAGGGTTGTTATTTCCTTGTCAGCACCTAGCTTAGCTGCTACTATCTCTATGGTTTTTATTCCTTGAATTATATGTCCCAGGAGTTCACCTTCACTTGTATATTCTGAAACTATACCCAGTTCATTTGAATTCATTTCTTCAAGCTTTGCCATATCATGCAATATAACTCCAGCAAATAAAAGACCCTTATCTAAGAAGCTGTATATTTCACAGTAATTTTCAGCCATTCTAAGCATGGTCAAGATATGGTATAAAAGCCCCCCAAGCATTGCATGATGATTTGACTTTGCAGCAGGATAGAACATCAGTCTTTCTTTATTTTCTTTAAACATATAACTCACTATGTTATATATATCCTTGTTCCCTATTTGTTCAATATAATTTAATATTCTCTCGTACATAATTTCGGATTCTAAGGGTGCTGCTGGTATATACTCCTCCAATATTAAACAATCACTTTCGTCGGCAAGTCTTATCCTCATAATCTTGAGCTGAAGCTTTCCTTGCCACTCAGAGACATTTCCCCTAACCTTAATCAAAGAGCCCTCTTTAAATTGATTTTCATCTTCCTTTGTGCTGTCCCAAAGCTTTGCATTAATTTCTCCAGTTTTATCTGCCAAATTAATATCAAGAAATGATTTATTATTGCTTGATGTCTTTACACTTACAGTCTTTATAAGGTAGAAGCCTTCAATAGTTTCTCCTATTTGAAATCCGCTAATTTTCTTATACATAAATATCTCCTTAAATTTAAAATAATTATACCAATACCTATTATACCACTTATGAGTATATATCGGAAAACTCAATTTAAATTATTTCTATTTATTTCCTTGCTTTTTTACAAATAGTTGGAGACACTATATAGAGATTCCAGTCAAAACTTTAATTTATACACATCAAAAATCCCTAGAAACATCGGATATTTTGATATGTATAAATTAAGATTTACTATGGATT
>JANQEZ010000148.1 GCA_028278115.1 Clostridia bacterium | reverse complement strand
TGGTAAAGTGAATTGCAAGAAAATTATTGTATAATAAATATGATATAATATCACTAGGAAATCTGCTGGATTATACATAATAAAAAATTTAATTATCCGAAATCTGATTTAAAGAGATTAAAAAGATTATTAAGTTTTTAAGGGAGAAAAAAATATGTCTATATTCTGCAAAGATTCATCCTCAAGTAAATCTGATAAGCTTTTAAAGGAAAAGAAAGTTAGTTTAAAGCTTGCCCAAAGAATTGCTAATATATGTATCTGGGAATGGGACTATAGCAAAGATAGACTTTATTTCTCTGAGGAAATTTACCAGGTATGTGAAATAAATGAGGATTTAGAAAATATAAGCCCACAAGCTTTTATAGACAATTTTATTTGTAAAGAATATAGAGATATGGTAAAGGATGCTTTAAAAGAGGCCCTAAAATTTGGAAGAATAGAGGAAATAGAATATAAAATTGTAAAAAATACTAAAGAAGAGAGATGGGTTAGGACGAACTGTGAAGTCATCTATGATGATGATAATGAGCCCTATAAAGTAATTGGTACCATTCAAGATATAACAGAGTGGAGGGATAGGGAAGTATCTATCCAAGAAAATCTTGAATTTCTTCAAAGCGTTATAGATACACTTCCAAATCCAATATTTTATAAGGATTTAAGAGGTATTTACAGACATTGTAATACCGAACTCATTAAATTCCTAGGAATTGAACATAAAGATATTATAGATAGTAGTGTTTATGACATATATCCAAAGGAGCTTGCCGATATTTACTATAGAGCAGATAATGAGCTAATAGAAAATGGTGGAAAGCAGACCTATGAAGCCAAGTTCACCTTTAATGATGGATCACTTAAGGATGTTATCTTTAATAAAGCAGCTATCACGGACCATGAAGGTATAACTACAGGGTTAGTAGGAGTAGTAATTGATATTACTGAGAGGAAGATAGGGGAAAAGAGAGTACAAAGGTTATTAAAGCTTAAGGAAGCATCCTTAGAAATAAATCAGGCAATTATAGGTATTAACAACATCAGCGATTTGTTTAATCTAATATTGGAAAAGGCATTAAACATAATAGAAAATGCTGAGCTTGGGTGTGTTCTCCTCTTAGATAAGGATGAAAATTTACAAATTGCTGCATGCAAAGGCTATGATGAAAAAAGGGCTAGGGACTATAGACTTAAGTTAAGAGAAACATTTTTTTGGTTGGTAACGAAGGGAGAATTTCATAAAGCAGTTATTATTAATGATATTCAAGACTTGTTAAGAAAAGAGTTTCCAAATATTTTAGACAACAATGAAATGATTAGAGTACAGTCTTCAATAAGTTCACCTATTATAGTCGGTGGAAAGCTTTATGGTTTGGTGAATGTTGATAGTAGTCGTAACAATATATATGATGAAATGGACTTAGAAATGATGGAATACTTAAGAAATCAAATAGCAATAGTTATAAGCAAGCATAAGCTTTATGAAGAAACTATTTATCTATCG
>JANQEZ010000137.1 GCA_028278115.1 Clostridia bacterium | reverse complement strand
CCCTCAAGCATTTCATTCACTACATTTTCTGGATTATTAATAATTTTTTTCACAGTATCTTCCCCCCTATTTTTATACAGGTTTATGCTTCTATTTAATTTATACGCATTTATTGTACCAATCTATCTAGTTTTTTTAAAAATATTGTATTGATTTCATAAGTATTGAAATACTTCAGCAGAAACTCCTTTGATATCCATTTCTTCTCTTTTACAGATTTTTTCTATAAAGTGTTCAACCAATAAAGGTATATCCCCTTCCTTTCTCTAAGGGGAGGAATAGGTATTACATTTAATCTATAATATAAGTCCTCTCGAAATCTTCCCTCCTCAACCATCTTCTCAAGATTTTTATTGGTTGCTGCCTTTGATGCTATATATAGAACATCCTCTAGGGCACCGCTTCTCCCGATTATTATTCGGAAGGCTTCGTGGATGTTTTGCTTTCTATCCAGCTCCTCTTTGAAATACTTGATTTTCTCTTCTGCCTCATTGAGTTTATCTATCATTTTTTGGAGATGTGTTTCCTCTTTAGATATTGATACTACTCCCCTAAATACATCATTTATAAAAATAGGGGATGCATTTGAAATGACCTTGACGCCTTCTTCTTTTCCAGCTATTACTCCAAGCTGTTTCCTTCTGGTATTAATAACCTTAACTATAGCAGAGCTTGGGAGAATATCCCCTACGTATTTTCCTTGTACACTTGCACTGCTGAGGTTCCATATCCTTTCAAATTCGGGATTAGAGTATGTTATTATTCCCTTTTCATCCACCATACAAATCCCATCATTTGCATAATTAAGTATGTTCCCAAATCGCTCCTTTATCTCCATTATGGATTTCATTATATTTAAAATATAACTATATATTTCTGATTTATTAGTATTAATTTTACTAGAGCTTTAATTGATTTTCAAACTTTTTTAAAAGGTTTAAAAATTATAAGTTGTATAATCCATTGAATTTACTAAATCTATAAGATTCAGCTTTATATGGTAAGTGCTTGAAATGCTAAAGAATAAGAAAAAACTCAGATCAACGAATCTATTATTGACCTGAGCCGATTAAGTAAAGGTTTCTATATATACTAAGGGTACTTTAATTAAATCAACATATGATTTTACTTTTTTTATATAATATTTTTCTTCTTAATCTTCATATCTGTCTATATAAGCTTTGGATTTATATTTTGTTGCCTATATTTATACCTTTTTTATCTGATTCCTTAAATTTGAAAAGCAAATTAAATTTTTCTAAACTCATTTCATCCAGTCCTGAAACTCTAAAATCAGAGTTCTTTAGGGTTTCTGATTCACCAACCCCAACAGCAAGCATACCTGCTCTATGGGCAGCTTCAATTCCTGCCTCAGCGTCTTCAAAGACCACACAGTTTTCTGGTTTGACTCCTACTGAGCTTGCTCCTAGTAGAAATACTTCTGGATCAGGCTTTGCATTCTTTACCCTTGTTCCATCTATTACTTCATCAAAGTAATGAATAATTTCTATTTTATTTAGTATCGACATTGCATTTTTACTTGCCGAGCCTAGCACTACCTTTGTATCTGCCCCTTTTAGAGCTTCAATAAACTTCTTTGCTCCCTTTAGAAGCTCAGATTCGTCCATCTTTTCAATGTATTCCCTATACCACTTGTTCTTCTTCTCTGCCATAGCTTCTTTATCTTCTGACTTAAAGCTTTGCTTTCCGATTTCAAGGATAATTTCAAGGGACTTCATACGGCTTACACCCTTCAGCCTTTCATTATCCTCTAGAGTGAAATCAATTCCCAGCTCATCTGCTAATCTTTTCCATGCGAGATAATGATATTTTGCTGTATCTACTATAACGCCATCTAAATCAAATATAGCTGCCTTAATGCTTTCCATTATTTTAAGCTCCTATCTCTAAGCTAATTTTATTCTTTTCCTTCAATAAAAGTTTTTGACCAAAGTGGTTTATCTCCACTTCCTTCCCTTCTAATAATTCATAGATTACCTTTTTCTTATCCACTCTAAGCTCTATAACCCTTCCCCTATAGAATATTTTAAAGCTATACTCTTGCCACTTTTCAGGTATATAGGGCTTAAAGCTTATACCTTCCTCATTAATTCTTAAGCCAGCAAATCCATTTACAACACACATTAGAGCACCTGCCATATTTGCTGCATGAATACCATCCTTTGTATTTCCATGATAGTCATCAAGGTCCATCCTTGCTGTATTCATAAAGTATTCATAGGCTTTTTGCTTATAGCCTATGTCGCTGGCTACAATGCTAAATATACAGCTTGATAGGGAGGAATCGTGGGTTGTAATTCCTTCGTAGTAATCATAGTTTTTCTTTTTCTCATCTATAGTGAATTTATCACTCAGTAGAAATAATGCTAAGACTAAGTCTGCCTGTTTACATACCTGATATCTATATATTACAAGGGGATGATAATGGATTAATAAAGGATACTTTTCACTAGGTGTATTTTCAAAATCCCATATGGCTTTATCAAAAAAGCTGTCGTCTTGGGGATATAGTCCAAGCCCTTGATTATATGGAATATACATATTATCTGCTGCTTTCTTCCATAGGAGGAGTTCTTTTTCTTTCAAATCCAATTTTTCTACTAAATCTATATATGCTTCATTTTTATTTTTCTTCATCCATAAAGCTGCTTCATATGCATACTCAAGATTTTCCTTTGCCATTAGATTGGTATAGCAGTTATTGTTGACAATTGCAGTGTATTCGTCGGGGCCCGTTACTGAGTTTATACAGAATTTATTTCCTTTACCTTCGATAAATTCGCCTAAATCAGACCAAAGCCTTGCTGTTTCAAATAGTATTTCGCCACCATATAGGGTTAAAAACTCAATGTCCCCTGTAGCCTCCATATATCTTTTTATGGCAAAGGCTATATCTGCATTTATATGGTACTGGGCTGTTCCAGCTGGGTAGTAGGCAGAGCATTCTTCACCATCAATGGTTCTCCAAGGGTATAGTGCTCCCTTATTATGGGACATTTGTCTGGCCCTTTTTCTAGCCTTATCTAATGTATTATATCTATATTCCAAGAGCTTCCTACTTATTTCTGGATGATGTAGTAGGAAAAAAGGTAACATATAAATTTCTGTATCCCAGAAATAATGTCCTTCATAGCCTTCACCAGTCAGTCCCTTTGCAGCTATATTTGTTTTTCCATCTCTACCCACGGATTGAAGCAGGTGAAATATGTTAAATCTAATTCCCTGCTGCAGGGCAGGGTCTCCCTTAATTACTACATCTGCATTTTTCCAATATTTCAAAAGAAAAGCTTTCTGTGCTTTGTATATTGAATTAAATCCATCTGCTCTGCTTTTATCTAAAATATCCTTTGCCCTTTTTACAAGATTTTCTTTAGCATAATCCCTCGATGTAATGTATGAGATGTATTTTGTTAAAGTTATTTTCTTATCCTTTTCTCCGTCTACTAAATAATGTATCTCTACCCTAGAACCTTTTTTTGAATTTTTAAGCTGATAACTATTTTCTGTATCTATTTCATTTTCCATGGCACATGCTAAACTAAATTTAGTTTGCTTTGTAGTTTGTAATAGTGCCGCAAAGCTCTTTTCTATTTTAGAATCCTTTAGTGAAAGTACTGAACCATTAAAGCTGGAACCAACTCTAGGGTCATTTTCCGATATAACATTGCTTACATTACCATCTAAGGCAGAGATGAGCTTTATCCTTCCATGAAAATTCAGGGAAGTTACTTCATAATTTATTGCTGCTAAATGTTTGTTTTGAAAGGATATCAGCCTTTTTATCTCTATCTTTACTTCTTTACCGGATGGAGACCTCCATATCAGACTTCTTTTGAGTATTCCGTCCTTTAAACTTAATGTTCTCTTATAATCTAAAACCTCTCCACTTAGCATGTCAAACTCTTCGTCTTCAATGAAAAGCTTGATTATCTTGCCATTTGCTACATTTAGCATTGTCTGACCCTTTTCAGGATAACCATAGGCTATTTCTCCATAGCTTATGGCTTCACTTTCATAAAATCCATTTATATATGTTCCTTCATTACCTGTTCCTAAAGGTCCTGAATATCCTTCTTCAAAGTTTCCCCTCATACCCATGTATCCGTTACCCAGTGCAAAAACGGTCTCGCTTCTAGCATTGTTTTCTACTTTAAAGTCTTCCTCAACAATATCCCATTCATCATAGGCATAAATACTGTCGCTATTTA
>JANQEZ010000103.1 GCA_028278115.1 Clostridia bacterium | reverse complement strand
CCCGGTTGGAAGGAAACAGGTATGGCATTTGATTATGGTATGACCGAAAGCAGTGGACTATTTAAAACACTAACTACAGAAAGGGCAATAAGCACCCTTGATGAAATAATAAATAAGGATGTATCAAGAATATTTACAGGAGAATTTGATTATGAGACCATTAGTTATTTGATAGATAGATTGCAGGTGAATTTTTCCCGAGATATAAGATTACAGCTTGATAAAAATATAAAACGAATAAAGAGGGCCAAGGAGAAAAGTGATAAGACAATTAATTATAACGCCTTAGTTGTAGGGAAAGATGAAAATGATATTACAGAACTAGAGAAAAAAATAGGACAAATATGGGCAGCCGCACTAGAGCTTGATGAGATTAACATATATGACTCCCTTCAAGAAATGGGTGGTGACTCTATACTTGTAACGAATTTGCTAAAGGAACTAGAGAAATACTTCCCGGGTCAAATAAGTATATCAGATATGTTTACCTATGATACGGTGAGTGAAATGGCAAAGAACCTAGATAAAAAAGTAAACAATAAAGAAGAAAAAATTGAAGTAAAGGAAACAAGTGACGATATCGACAGTATTTTAGAGCAGTTAAGTCAAGGGGATATTTCTGAGGATAAAGCTACAGAGTTATTGGATATTGGCTAAACCAGGGGTAATGAGAATAGATTAAAATATATCTTTAAACATGTAAATTGGTAGAGTTAAATGTGAAATACAGTAAAAATAGAAAGTGTGGGGTAGATAGAATGCAGAAGATTAAATTATTTTGCTTACCGTATGCTGGGGGCTCAGCAACCTTTTATAGTAAGTGGAAGAAATTTTTACACGATTCAATTGAGCTGTACCCAGTAGAACTAGCGGGTAGAGGTAGACGAAGTAAAGAACCATTTTATGAGAGCGTGAATGATGCAGTTGATGACATTTACAGATCCATAGAAGGAGAGCTTGATGACACTGAGTTTATTTTCTTTGGACATAGTATGGGTTCTGTTTTAGTATACGAATTAATGTATAAAATCAAAGAACTAAAAAACAAGGTACCAGCTCATGCTTTTTTTTCTGGAAGATATCCACCCCATATTAAAAGGTTAGATAAAATTTTCCACAAGATGCCCGAGGAAGAATTTATTGATGAAATTTATAAAATTGGAGGAATGCAAAAAGAATTTTTTGAGCATAGAGAACTACTTGATGTATTTGTACCCATAATAAAAGCAGATTATAAAATAATTGAAGAATATAATCATGTGTCTAAATCAGATAGATTAAACATAGATATTACAGTCTTTAACGGAACCCAAGATAAGGATGTAATTCCCGATGATTTGAAAGAGTGGCATAGCATTACAGATAGAGAATGTGATGTAATAGAGTTTGAAGGGGGGCATTTTTTTATCTTTCATAAGCATCAAGAGATAGTAGATATTATCAATCACAAAACCAAATAGAGAAAAGGAGGTGAAGCTTCAAATGAAAAATATAAAGGAAGAAGCTAAAATGAAGAAGGGTATTCCTTTAACAAGTAAAGCATTAGGGATAATTGCTTGCACAAAAAACTCTAATTGGAATGAGGAAGAATATTTAGAAGGAGTGATAAAGCCATATAGAATTATGGAGGAAATTAATGGAAGACTTGAAAGTGAAGGCAGATATCCAAATGAAGAAGAAGCAGTGGAAATTGTAAATTTGATTAAGCTAATATTTAAGACAAAAAAATTACCAATAGAAGATCAAAAAGAAAGATTTCAAGAGCTTATAAATGAAAGTGAAATCAATAATGAACTAAAAAACATATTAATATCAAATTTCTAATAAGCTTCATAAAAAATAGAATATGGAAAGAATTATTATCAAAGAAGGAGGTTCTAAATTGGATCCAAAAAAGGGAGTAGCTAAATATATTTTAAAGCTTCTAAAGGAAAACAAACTTGAAAAAGAGATCGCTGTAAATATATTAGAGAAATTAAAGAATGAGAAGAAAGATATAGCAATCATAGGTATGAGCTGTAGATTCGCGAAGATAAATAATCAGGAAGAATTTTGGAATAGCTTAGTAAATGAAGAAATCATGATAGATGAATTTCCTTTGAGTAGAAGAAAGGATACAGATAGATACTTAGATGTTCCAGAGGATAAAATCCCAAATGAGTACTTTAAGGGTGGATTTATAGAAGAAGTTGATAAATTTGAGCCTGAAATCTTTAAAATTCCAGAGGAAGAAGCCAAATATATGTCACCAGAGCAAAAGATTTTTTTGGAGATCGCACGGGATACCTTTGAAGATGCAGGTTATCTGAGAAAAGACTTAAAGGGCAGCAGCATAGGAGTTTATGTTGGCGCAGATAACACGTCAAAGCAAATGGGTTCTTATTTAGGATTAATGCCTGATAGGGGATATCCAGCCTTAATAGGAAATTGGATAAGCTGCTTGGCAGGAAGAGTATCACATGTTTTTGACTTAAGAGGACCGACATTCGTAATTGATAGTGCTTGTTGCTCAGCAGCAACAGCAATCCATTTAGCGTGTAAAACACTGCATAATAAGGAATGTGATATGGTATTAGCCGGTGGAATAAACATATTTACACTACCTCTAGATCGTCTACAAGGAGGAATGTTTGAAAATCTTGGGGCAAGGAACTTTTTAACTCGAGTTTTTGATAAAGAGCCAGGTGGCTTATATATGAGTGAAGGAGCTGGTGCAGTATTATTAAAGCCTCTAAGCAAAGCTATAGAGGATAGAGACAATATATATGCAGTAATAAAAGGTAGTGCACTTAATAATAATGGTACTGACGGGAACTTAGAAGAAGTAGTCCCTCAGGTTGTATCTGATGTAGTGATTAAAGGAATAAATGAAGCCAAAATAAATCCTGAAACAATTGAATATTTTGAAGCCCATGGAGATGCCGACGTTCTTTCAGATGCTTTAGAACTCGAAAGCTTAACCTCTGCTTTTTCAAGGTATACAAATAGAAAACAATTCTGTGCAATTGGATCACTGAATGCCAACATTGGATATGTTGCTCCTGCATTTGGAATAGCGGCATTAATAAAAACATCTCTAGCTCTAAATAAAAAAATTATGCCATCTATGATTGGTTTTCAACAGCCTAACCCTAATACTAACTTCGCAAAATCTGCATTTTATATATGTGATAAAACTAAAAAGTGGGAAAAAAGAGAAGAACATCCTAGACGAGCGGGTTTATTTACATTAGGACTTGGAGGGACTAATGCCTCAGTAATTTTAGAAGAAGCACCTTTAAAAGAAAACATAATTGATGAAGAAAAGGATAAACAAATTTTCACAATATCTGCAAGAACTAAAAAATCATTAAAAAATCAAATGGTGTCATTATTAGAATATTTTAAAACCGAAGATGATTTAAATTACAAAGATATTTGCTATACGATGAATGTTGGTAGAGGGGACTATCAAGAGAGAGTAGCTATTTTAGTAGACGATTTAGATGATCTAATTGAGAAGATGGAGAAATTAACTACAAAATCTTTAATAACAGATGAGAAAAATAATTTCTTTTATAAAGCTTCAAATCCAAAGCTTCCAATGCAAGAAAAAAGGAAATTAGAATCTAATGGAGATAAGATAATTAAAGAAATTTTAGAAAGTGCATGGAAAGAAGAAAAACTAACTAAGTTATGCAAACTATACGTTGATGGAGGCAATATAGATTGGGACAAGCTCTATAAAGATAAAAATAGATATAAATGCAGTCTACCTACTTATTCATTTGATAAAAAAAGATCATGGTTTATGTAAATATTTAACTTATACATTGTATATCTTTAGCTTAACCATAAAGACATTGTTAGTAAAAAACAGTGTCTTTATTATTTTCAAAAAAATTAAATTCAAATGTATTTTAAAATATTTTTAGCAAATAATATTTTAGAGGTAGAAAACAGTAAATTTTAAATTTCTATAAGTAAAAGGTAGTTAAAAGGATAAAATGTAAATCTTTTATCACAATTTCAATAAAAGGAGAATGAAGATATGCAATTTTATGACGTTATTGAAAGCAGAACTTCTGTCAAGGAGTTTCAGAGCACACCAATTGATAAGGATAGTCTTGCTAGGGCTATAAATTCTGCAATGATGTCGCCATCATGGAAAAACAACACATCGTATAAATTTATATTAGTAGATGACCCAAGGGAAAAGGATATGCTAGCCAGTTGTATAATTAATGACACCAATAAAGCTTCGGATGCTGTCAAGCAGGCTCCTATGGTTGCTATAATTGTAGCAGACCCCGCTAAATCAGGAGTAGTGGCAGATAAAGAATACTATTTAGTAGATAGTGCTATAGCTATGGAGCATTTTATACTTGCTGCAACGAATGAAGGCTATGGAACCTGCTGGATAGGAGCATTTGACGAAGATAAAATTCGTCATACCCTTTCCATACCAACTAATCAAAGAGTAGTTGCCATGACACCTGTTGGAAAAGCCACAGAAAGACCACCACATCATGAAAAGAAGGACGTAAGAGAGCATGTATTTATAAATAAATGGGGACAATCATATACTGAAAAATATTCTTAAAATCATCAATTAAAAGGTAACCATAAAACCGTATGTAGACAGTATAATTAGCTATATACGGTTTTATTTTTGCTAAAGAACTCAAACATTTTTTGCAAGAAATTTTGCACTTATACCTAAGAGAATGACACTAACTGCTGCTAACCACGAACCACTAACTGACAAATCGCCTCTGTCCTTTGTTATAAACACTAACTTGTATATATCATCTTAATAATCTCCTCAATACTTGGCTCCTCTATTTTAAAATCATCAATATCGAAGTTATTAAAGAGAATCTTTGCTATTTCAGAAGTATCCTTCTTATTTTTTATATCGAATATAAGTTGATTTTTAACTTTATCATAGAAACCCATATGTCTTCCAAGTATTCCACTTAAGAGAGTGTGGTTAAATTCCCTGTGTTTTAGCTGAGCCATAATTCTTATGGGTAAATCAGCCACCGTCTTTAGCTCCCCAATAGCACCCTTATAGACTATATGACCATGGTTAATAACCAGCATTTCATTACATAATTTCTCTATATCCTTCATGTCATGGGTGGTGAGAAATATAGTCTTACCTTGATTATTAATCTCACTAAGAAAATCAATTACCCTATGCTTCGATACAATATCTAATCCTATTGTAGGCTCGTCGAGGAAAAGAATATCAGGATCATGAATCATACAGGCTCCTAGTTCTGCCCTCATTCGCTGACCTAGACTAAGCTGTCTTACTGGCTGATGTAAGATATCAGCTAAAAAGAGCTTTTCTATAAGATATTCCAATTGCTTTTTATAGGCTGTACCGCTTACCCTATAAATTCCCCTTAAAAGCTCATATGTATCAATTACTGGCAAATCCCACCACATCTGAGTCCTTTGTCCAAATACAACCCCAATATTTCTTACATATCTTTTTCTATCTCTATAGGGGATATAATCCCCTACCTTAACCAGACCTTCACTGGGATTCATGATTCCAGTAAGTATCTTTATAGTC
>JANQEZ010000100.1 GCA_028278115.1 Clostridia bacterium | reverse complement strand
GGTGGAAAGGAGAATTTTAAGTCTGTGCTTTAGAGGTTTTAAAGTATAAATTATTATACAACTTCTTTCCCCAATGGGGAGAAGTTGTTTTTGTTTTTTGCTAAGGAACTCAAGCATTTTTTGCAAGTAATTGTATAGCTTAAATAAAGTAAAACGAATTACTTATAAAAGTAATTATAAAAAAATAAGGGGGAGTGTTAATGGGTAATCTTTTAAAAAGGATTGTATTGTTAGGGGTTGTTGTTTTACTCACATTTACTACAGCATGTGGAAATAGGACTTTGAAAACCACTGAAGTAAATGAAGTCAATACTACTGCAGAAGTATCTATAAGAGGCTTAGAAGACGGTGAAAAGGTAATAAGCCTTGACAGGATTAAAGAACTGGAGACGGTAACACAGGAAATGGAATCTATTACATCAAGTGGAGAGGTTAAAAGGACAAAGGTCAAGGGTGTTCCCCTTGAAAGCCTATTAGGACTCTATGATACTTCACAGAAAAACTACGGTGGAATTCGATTTATTGCAGGAGACAGTTATTCTATAGTAGTTCCAGAGGAAGTACTTCAAAAGCGAAAAATAGTTTTAGCCTATGAAGTCGATGATAAAGCCCTAAAGGAAAACGCACTACCTCTAATGCTGGCTGTACCCCATGAAAGATCAATGTATTGGGTAAAAAACCTTGTAGAAATAGAGCTCCTTAAAGAAGAAGAAAGCTCTAAAAGCAAGGTAGTATTCATAGAAACCGCAGCAACTCAATTAAAGCAAGAGGACTATACATATTATGAAAGCTTAGATAAAGCCATAAAGGTAGTGGATTTGTTTAGTAAATTTAATGAATCCCATGACAAAAAGAGTATATATTTTAAGGCAGTAGATGGATTTGAAAAGGACGAGGATATAGAAGTATTAAAAACTGGATATATAAAAATAACGGGAAAGAATACCCCTCTATTCCTATCGCCAGAGCTGCCAAAGGGTATGCATGTAAAAAATATTCTATACTTTACATATGGAGATACTACATATTTTTCATTAAATAGCTCATTAAATTCATTTGAGAAAAAGACTCTTGAAGGCAACGAAGGGATTTCATTAAAAGAGATTTTTAAAGAAGCAGGACTTACAAATGGAGAAAAATATTTATTCACAGCTTCCGATGGATATGAGATAGAGATATCTGCCGACGATATCGGTAAGGGGTTAATTTATATGGGCAAAGATAATGGGTTTAATACAATGTTTGAGGGAATGCCTAAAAATACTAAAATAAAAGGTATTCTTAAAATAGAAGCTGTAAAATAAAGGGGATTTATAATGAAGGTGAAAAAGAGCAAAGCTGGAAGGGCTATGGTCCTAAAGAGATTTTAGATTATTTAAAGTCAGTAGTTAAGATAAAGGTCATTAGATAATAGGGAGATGAAAGCTATGGGTAGATTTTTGAGTAGGTTCTCCATGTTTGAGCTTATCATAATTGCTATGATGGCAGCCTTAGGAATAGCGACAAAGCCAGTGGTTGTACCACTGGCTCATATTATAACGGGGCCACTATACATACCGGGAGGAGCCGTTGCTGGAGGGTTTTACATGATGTGGATAGTTCTTGGAGCAGGTATTGTAAAAAAGCCAGGGACTGCAACCTTGATTGCCCTTGTTCAGGCTATAATGATAATAGTTACAGGGTTTTACGGAACCCATGGAATATTGAGTATAGCAACCTATACCCTCCCGGGCCTTGCGGTAGATGCTCTATTACTTATTATAAGAAGTAAAGGAAATAACATGATAGACTGCTTTTTAGGTGGAATAGCCGCAAATATTAGCGGAACCTTTCTATCAAATATAGTATTCTTTAGACTGCCCCTTATCCCCTTGATTCTTTCTCTAAGCAGTGCCGCTCTATCGGGAGGGCTTGGAGGTATAATTGCCTACAATATTATCAAGGGATTTGAAAAATACAATCTGATGGAAATAGGGGAGTAGGGAGGAGTACATGTGGATAAAAAAATCAAACCTGTAACTACTTTGGCTTTAAATAAAATGCTTATAGCCATAGCTTTGCTTGCATTAACAGCAGGGATTTTTATTGGAAAACTAACTACAGATGCTTCAAAGGATTTAACTGATAATATACCCCAGCTTCCCATAATAGGAGATGTAAATAAGATAATAAGTATACATGATTTTGGACCAAAAGATGTAGAGCAAAGCAATATTTCCCTTGAAGATGTCATCCATATGGCAGAGCCTTTTACAATAGACTATGATATTCTTTTAGTTGGTGAAGATGGGTTAATAGCACAAATAAAAAAAGATAATTTAGATGATTGCAGTCTGAGGTTTTCCGATGAAAATGGGTGGGAGTCAATAACCGAAAAGCATCCCATCAATAGTAGAATAAAGAAGATAAAAGAAATAGTAGTTGTGGCAAAGGATAATTCTTGGGATTATGGATTAAATATCATAAATAGAACAGAAAATATTCTAAATATTACACCGGGACAGCTTTATTTAAAGGAGCCTATTCTTTACCCCTATTTTGATGGTAAGTCTACCAAAACCCAGGGGGAAAGAAAATATGACGTAATGCTGTATAAGCAAAAAAGACTGATTCCAATAAAAAGGCTAGTAGGCTTAGAGCATGAAAGCCTATTAATGATGGGCAGTAATGGAATATATGAGCTGATTGACAATAAGGGCTACCTTGAATTGGCAGGTAATAAAATCAACTATATTGACCTAAAAAAGAGAGAGCAAATTGAAGACATAAAGGGAATAATTACAGAAACTCCACCAGACAGCATAATGGACACCTATTATGATGCCCTTTACTATATTGAAAATGATGAAGATGTGCTTATAATTTTCTTAGACGGTTTCGGATATCACCAATATGAATATGCCCTATCACAGGGCTTCATACCCTTTATGGAGGGTTTAGGTAGAGGTAAGATGGCATTAAGTGTATATAAGCCTGTCACTAATGCAGGCTTTGCTGCAATGATTACGGGACAGCCGCCAAATATAAATGGAGTATATGATAGGAAATATAAGGATTTAAAAACAGAATCTATATTTGGTGCAGCTAAGAAAATGAATAAAAAATCAATCCTTATAGGGGGAAGTATAAAGGTCTTAAATACTGAAATCCAACCTGTTTTAAATATAGATAAAAATAAAAATGGAACAACAGATGATGAGATATTTGAAGCTGCATTAGCAGGATTAAAGGAAAGACCAAATTTAGCATTGGTGCACCTTCATAGTATCGACGATACCGGTCATGAATATGGAGAGCTGGCAGATGAGACTTTGGAAAGGATAAAAACAATAGATTCCTATGTAAGGGAGCTCTCTATAAAATGGGAGGGAAAAGTAATAATAACCTCAGATCATGGAATGCACTCTACATCTGGAGGAGGAGATCATGGGACCTTTAGATATGAGGATATGGTGGTACCTTACTTTTTATTTGAAGGGGAGGGGAAGAAATGAAAAGAAAAATAATACTAATGATTGTAATATTAGCCTCAATAGTTGGAGTAACAGCATATATGAATCGCAGGGCAGTGGAGGTTAAAAAGGAGCTGCAAGAAAATGCAGAGTTTGTTATAAAGGATAATGGAAGGGAAATAGCTAAACTGAATATGAAGGAAATAAGAGGACTTGGAGAAATTGAATTTGGTGCAAACCTAAAGACAAGTGGAAAGGAGCCAATAGCCTATAAATACACGGGTGTACCCCTTAAAAAGCTCTTTGAAAAATTTGAGATAGACCTTAAAGGTAAATCAGCAGTAATCGTATCGGCTGTCGACGGCTATACAGTGGCAGTAGATATTGATAAAGTGCTAGAAGAAGATAATGTTTACTTGGCATATATGAGGGAAGGAGAGCCCCTTGGAAATAGAGAGGATGGGGGAAAGGGTCCATACCAAATGATTATAAGCAAGGATAAGTTCAGTCAATATTGGTGCAAGTTCGCTATAGAGGCAGATATAAAGTGATGAAGGCTATTGAAATTGAAAACCTTCACTTTAAGTACAAAGGGCAAAGGAAGTACATACTAAATGGAATAAATCTCAAGGTAGATAGGGGAGAAGCAGCAGCAATAGTTGGGCTTAGTGGAAATGGTAAAAGCACATTATGCTATACATTAAATGGCATCATTCCTAGAAGCCTTAAGGGTGATTTGAAGGGCCGGGTAAAATTGTTTGGAAAAGATGTAAGAGATATGAAAAACAGAGAGCTTGCCCCTTTAATAGGTGTTGTCTTTCAAGACCCGGATACACAACTATTTTCTCCAACTGTTGAAGATGAAATTGCCTTTGGACCGGAAAACCTCTGTCTTCCAAGGGAAGAAATCGGAAGAAGGATAGATGAGGTTTTAGGGCTTATTGGAATGGAGGAATATAGATATGAAAATCCCAATAACCTCTCTGGAGGAGAAAAACAGCTTATTGCCCTGGGAGCTGTCCTTAGCCTTAAGCCCAGTATTTTAGTGTTTGACGAGGCAATGTCACAAATAGATTATAGGGGAAAGAAAAAAATAAAAGATATAATAAGAAGACTAAAGCAAGATAAAAAAACCATAGTAATGATAGAACATGACTTTAATAATCTAGATGCTGCAGACAGGATATTCTTATTGAAAAAAGGAAAGCTAAAGGAATTTGAAGGAGAATTATTGTAAATGATTTATATAGAGGCAAAGAAAATCTTCTTTGGATATCCAAGAAGAAAAAAGATAATAAGTGATATATCCCTGAGCATATTAAAAAACGAAACCACAGCCATAACAGGACATAATGGAGGGGGAAAAACTACCCTTGGAAAGCTCTTGGCTGGAATCCTAAAGCCTAGTGAAGGAAAAGTCCTTATTTCTGGTAATGACACCAAAGAATTAACTCTAGGGCAAATTGGTAAAAAAATCGGATATATGTTTCAAAATCCAAGCCGGCAAATATTTACTGCAAATATCAAGGAGGAGCTCTTATTTG
>JANQEZ010000074.1 GCA_028278115.1 Clostridia bacterium | reverse complement strand
TCCTCTACAGCCATAGTAAGGATAGATAATTTTATTATATAGTATGTATACACCAATTTAAATTATATGTAAACAATTTTATAGATATTTATATATATTTTTTTATTTTATAAAATGAATTTTACAAGTTCAATAAGCATTAAAATTCTTATAAAAAGAATCTTACTAGAATTTACAGTATAATTCTTGTATTTCACTAAATCTTATCAGGCTGAAAGACGTAATGGCATATTCACTAGTAGGAATAATTATAATTGTATTTCTTATAGTCCAAGTAGAGCTTAATATTAAGTTTGATAAAGATGGAAACAAAGTCAAATGACTTTAAATTATCATGCTTTTTTGATAGTTTTTGACACAGTAAAACTCTGCTGTTATACCATCTATCAGAAATTTTGACTTTATACATCTTCCTTTTTCCAAAACGCTCTGAGCTCATTTTTTACCCTCTTAGCATTTGAAACTTGAATACATCTATGCCAATCCTTAGGAAAAATTCTTTTATATGAATATTGTCCAAAGCGGTCATCTATTAGTAAAATGACTCCCCTATCTTGTTCTGTCCTGATTACACGTCCAGCAGCTTGAAGAACTTTGTTCATACCAGGATAAGTGTATGAATACTCATAGCCACAATTATTCTTATCATCAAAATAATTCCTTATAATATTATTCTCTAAACTAAATTGTGGTAGCCCTACGCCTACAATTATAGACCCCGATAGACGATCCTGCGTGAAGTCAATACCTTCTGAAAATAATCCTCCTAAAACAGCAAATCCTATTAAAGTTTTTGTAGGCTTTGGTGTAAATTGTCTTAGAAAATCCTCCCTCTCTTTTTCTTTCATGGAAGGATTTTGCATCAAAACAGATATTTCTGGATTGAGCTCTTGAAATATTTCACAAACCTTCTCTAGATAAGCGTAGGAGGGAAAGAAGACAAGGTAATTTCCAACCCGCTGCTCAATAACAGCTTCAATATATTTTACAATTTTATTATAACTTTTATCTCTATCCTTCAAGCGAGTAGATACATTCCTAGTATGTAAGAGAGAAAATTGTTCTACTGAAAAGGGAGAGGATAATGCCATAGTATAATCTTCTTCATTTCCTCCTAATATTTCTTTAAAGTATTTAAGGGGTGTTAATGTTGCAGAAAAAAATACTGCTGTTTTTCCCCTGTCAATGGCCTTCTCCAACAGTTTAGAAGGGTCTAAGCAAAATACCTTGATTTTCACATCATTACTTGCTTTTTCGACATATGTTATATATCTTTCATCATACAGCTCTCCTATTTTTAAAAATGCTAATGCTTCAAAGTATAGTTCTAGAAGTTGTTCTTCTTCTGATGTACCATTGGTGGCAAAATATATTTCACATTGGGTTGAAAAGTCTCTGAGTAATTCCTCCAATTCTAGCGGATACTCTTTTTGAATATGGCTTTTGGCTTCACCACAAAGCTTTTTCATATCTATCATATAAGAGTTAAGCTTTTTTAAGGCATTGGCTATTAATGGATTTTTTTCCTTCATATTTCTTTTCATTTCTAGAAATGATTTTTTATACAACTGAGCTGAAAACATAGTCCTAGCTCTATCGACTAGGTTATGGGATTCATCAATTAGAAAAATATAGTCTCCTTTTTGGGCGAAAAATCGCTTTAAATATACTTTTGGGTCAAAGACATAGTTATAATCACATATTATACAATCTGACCATAGAGATAAATCCAGTGCAAATTCAAAGGGGCAAACCCTATGTTTTCTTGCATATTCCTCAATAGTCTCCCTTACAAAGTTATCTCTATTTATGACTATATCCATGAGTGCCTCATTTATTCTATCAAAGTGACCCTTTGCATAGCTACATTCATCTGGGTCACATTTTTTTTCTTTTTCAAAGCATATTTTATCCTTGGCAGTTAGTGTAATGGTTTTCATCTTAAGACCTTTGTCTCTCATCTTTGTGAAGGCTTCTTCAGCAACAGTTCTAGTAATGGTTTTCGCTGTTAAGTAAAAGATTTTAGATGAAAGCTCTTCTCCTATTGCTTTTATTGCAGGAAACAAGGTTGATATCGTCTTTCCTATTCCCGTTGGAGCTTGTACAAATAGTTTTTTTTCTTTTTTTATTGTTTTATAGGCAGCAACAGCTAAGTTTCTCTGTCCTTTACGATAAGAGCTGTAGGGAAATTCTAGCTCCTTTATTGCACTATTCCTTTCTTGCTTCCAGTTCCTAGTTATATCAATCCATTTTACATACTCTTTTACTAAGTCATAAAAGAACTTTTCTAATGTTTCAATAGGAAAAGTTCTCCTAAATTTCTTTATTTCTTCTGTTTCTGTATTATAATATGTAAGTTGTATTTCTATTTCATCTAAACCCTTTTTCTCTCCATAAATATATCCATAGCATTTTGCTTGTGCCCAGTGGAGTTCATTATATTCTTCTTCAATTTTATCAAGCTCTATTACAACGGTTTTGATTTCATCAATAATTGCTTTTTCACCTTCAAATAAGATTCCATCTGCTCTCCCTTGTATTGTTAATGTGTCTCCCTTGCAATCAACTTCATATTTTAGTGTAACTTCTGCTTCATATTCGTCGCCATAGGATTTCTGAAGCTTTCTATGGGCATTGGCTCCTTCTAGTGCCCTATCATAGCTTGTAAATCCGCCACTGTAAATGTCCCCGCTTCTCAGTATAAATTCAACTAAGCTTCTTATAGATATTTTCATATCCTTATTATTAATCATAAAACAGCCTCTCATATTATATTAAATTCAGTTTAAGTTCTATAAATATTATACCAATAATCATTTCATATTGCTATTTCCTCATATAACTATAGAGAATCCGAAGTAAATGTTAATTTATACATATCAAAATATCCGATGATTCTGGGGATTTTTGATGTGTATAAATTAAACTTTTGACTGGAATCT
>JANQEZ010000071.1 GCA_028278115.1 Clostridia bacterium | reverse complement strand
AACTATAGAAGATTTAATAGATTAACGAAAGAGGGGACTAGGGAAATACTTATAGTTATAAAAAAGCTCGGGCTGCCCTTTGTAATACTTGGGGGACTTTTTATTATTTATAGCTGGATAAATGGAAAGCCAGCAGTTTCATTTAATCAACTGATGATAGCATTTCTATTTTTAGCCTTATTTCAAGTGGAACTTGAAAATTTGTGGATTGAAAATGAAATGCATAAGCTAAAAAAGAGACTAGAAGAACTAGAAGATAAAAATAAATATAAATTATAGATGCAGTCTGACTACTGATAGAGAAAATTATGAGGGAGAATAATAGTTTGAGGCTTGATTTTGAGATAGTATGATGATACTATAAACATAAGCTTAATAAATAAACAAAAGTTTAAAGAACATGAAAAGCAGGTGAGTAACTTGACTGACAGAGAAAAAGAAATCTTAGAAATGATTAGAAATAATCCTATGATTTCCCAGCAGGATATAGCTGATGACTTGGGAATTGCACGTTCATCTGCAGCGGTGCATATAACAAATCTCATGAAAAAAGGTCATATAAAGGGCAAGGGATATATATTAAAGGATAAAGATTATGTTACAGTGGTAGGAGGAGCCAATATTGACATAATGGGATTTCCAAGGGATTCTCTTAATATGGAGGATTCAAATCCCGGAGAAGTAAAGATTTCTTTGGGTGGGGTTGGGAGAAATATATCAGAAAATCTTGCTAAAATGGATATTGATACCAAGCTTATTACAGCAATAGGCAGGGATTTATACGGAAAGAAGATTTTAGACGAGTGTAAATTATCTGGTATTGATATGGAAAACAGCTTAATATTAAAAAACAAGCCTTCCTCCACATATCTTTCGGTACTAGACCAAGGTGGTGATATGAAGGTTGCAATAGCCCATATGGAAATTATTGATGAGATGGGCATTGATTTTATAAGAAAAAAATCACTTGTAATCAATAATTCTAAATGTGTTGTAGTAGATACAAATATCAAAGGAGAAGTCATAGAATACCTAGTGACAAATTTCAAGGAGGTTGATTTTTTCTTAGATACGGTATCCGCCGCTAAAGCTAAGAAGGTCAAGGGATTTATTGGTGTTTTCCATACAATAAAACCAAATAGAATCGAAGCTGAGGAATTATCTGGAATTAAGATAAATGATAGAGAAGATGCTAAAAAAGCTATTAAATACTTTCTTGATCTAGGAGTTAAAAGGGTATTTATAAGCCTTGGAAAGGTTGGAATATGCTATGGTGATAATGAGGATATAGGGTATCTTCCAATCCAGAATATTAAAGTTGTAAATGCAACTGGAGCAGGAGATGCCTTTATGGCAGGTTTAGTATACAGCTATTTAAATGGTTATGACGCTAAAAAAAGTGCAAGGCTGTCTATGGCAGCTTCAATAATCGCCCTTAAACACGAAAAGACTATTAATCCCAATATGTCAATAAAGAAAATACAAGAAGTGATGGAGGAGATTAAATAATGATAGAAAAATATCTAGATATACATCCTGAGATAGAAAAGGCACTAAAGAAAAATGAGCCAGTTGTTGCCCTAGAGTCAACAATCATATCCCACGGTATGCCTTATCCTCAAAATGTTGAAACAGCTTTGAAGGTGGAGGAAATAATAAGGGAAAACGGTGCACTTCCAGCTACCATAGGAATCATAAAGGGAAGAATTAAGATAGGCTTAACCGCTGATGAAATAGAATATATGGCTAAAAGCGAAGATGTTGCTAAGGTTAGCAGAAGAGACTTTCCATTTGTTATAGCTAAAAAGCTTGATGGAGCTACTACAGTTGCCGCAACTATGATAGCTGCTGAGCTTGCCGGAATAAAGGTCTTTGTAACCGGCGGTATTGGAGGAGTTCATAGAGGGGCTGAAAAGACCTTTGATATTTCAGCAGACCTTCAGGAGCTTGCTTCAACCGATGTAGCAGTAATTTGTTCTGGGGCCAAATCCATATTGGATATCGGTCTGACCTTAGAGTATCTAGAGACTAATGGCGTACCAGTGATTGGATATGGTACACAGGAGCTTCCAGCTTTTTATACAAGAAGAAGTGGCTTCAATGCTGACTACAGGGTCGATACTCCTGAGGAGCTGGCTCAGGCAATTAAAGCCAAATGGGATTTAAAGCTAAAGGGTGGAATGGTTATTGGAAACCCTATCCCAGAGGAATATGAGATGGATTATGACACAATAAATAAAGCAATAGCAGATGCCCTAGAGGAAGCTGAGAAGCTAGGGGTTAAGGGAAAAGAAACAACCCCATTCCTACTATCAAAGGTTAAGAGTATAACTGCTGGGAAAAGCTTAGAATCAAATATTCAGCTGGTATATAATAATGCAAGGCTTGGAGCCCAAATAGCATTGGAGCTATCAAAATTATACAAATAAAAGCAATCAATAAGAATAAGAGCTGCCGATTTCCCGGGAAATCGGCA
>JANQEZ010000042.1 GCA_028278115.1 Clostridia bacterium | reverse complement strand
TTAATTAATTCTTTATATACTATAATACCTTTCTCCAAATATGCCTGTCCCTATTCTCACCATATTTGAACCTTCTTCTATAGCTATTTGATAATCATTAGTCATACCCATTGATAGATATTTCATATTAATCTTCTCATAAGGAGAGTCTTCTAATCCATCAAATATCTCCTTCATTTTTCTAAAGTATGGCCTAACTTCTTCCGGATTAGTCACATAGGGTACTATTGCCATTAATCCTTGAACTCTTATATTTTCAAATGCAGATACCTCTATGATAAAATCATCTAATTCCTTATAGGATAAACCAAATTTAGTATTTTCATCTGCAATATTTATTTGAATCAACACATCTATTACTCTATTAATCTTACCTGCTCTTTTATCAATCTCTTTAGCTAGTTTAAGGCTATCTAAAGAATGGATCAAATCTACTTTATCAATAATATACTTTACTTTATTAGTTTGCAGATGACCGATTAAGTGCCAGCTAGGTTTATATTCTATTTTATCATATTTTTCCATAATCTCTTGTACTTTATTTTCGCCAATATTCTCAATGCCGCTTTTTAAGGCTTCATTTATTCTTTCAGCTTCAATGGTCTTAGTTACAGCGATTAGAGTTATATCCTTTGGAGCTCTATTTACTCTTTCACAAGCATTTTTTATATCATTTTCGACAATTTTAATATTATCTAATATCATAATCAGTTTATGCCTCCTTTAAAAACTTCTAAAAAACAGTATCTCCTTCTTCATATTTTGCTCCATGCCTTAAAATCTCATCATATAATTTTAATGTTTTGACTCTTTTTACAGTGTCACCTTCTTTTCTTTCAAATTCATTGCTTTTCACTATGGCATATTCATCATCATGTCCTAATATCTCTATTGGTCTAAAAATTGCTTTTCTATTTACACTTAAAAGAAATACTCCGAGCTCACTGTCCCTTTCAACAATTGAGTCTTTATGTATTTTTAATCCCTCATATTGCTCCTTTACAACATTGAGGTTGAGTTTCCTTAGCCTATTAAAATCATTTTCAAACTGATTGGTCTTCACTATTATGAAACTCTTTGATTCATCATTAATTTTATCTACAACGCTGCCAGTTATTCTTTCACTAGGAAAATCCATTGATATTTTCTTACCCTTCTTAAAGGTATCTGAATCATTGGAATCCGTAATAATTAAAATATACCACGCTGTATTATCTGTTATTTTAAATACCGGCTGATTGTAAATTACTTTATCATACTTTAATTTTTCTAAACTGGGCTTCATCTCTTTAATAAAATCATATTTTATATTTGAAAGATTCGATGGTGTCAGCAGCTCCTCATATCCATCAACGTAGTAACTGACAATCCCTGACCCTGGACTATTTATCCCAAGAATAGAATTCTTTATTTTTGTCTCAAGTAACACCTTTTCACTCTGTAACTTGCTTAAATTTGAGCCTGAAAAGCTCTTATCTCCACTTACCCTTCTTTTTTTATCTATTTTATTTTCCAGGCTTACATGAAGCTGCCTAATCTGCTGAAAATCTTCTTGGATTCTTGCCTTTCTGAGATTATCAATGATTAAATTAATTTCATTATCAATTTTTTCAACGTCTACCTTGAACATATTTCCCTTAGTTGATTCTATCTCATCAATTCTATGATGCAGGTCTTCTAATTTCTCTTTATCCTTTTCATCTACACTTGAAGTATAGATTTCAGAGACTTTATAGTCCCTATCTACCTTTTCCCCCTCTTCAACATAATACTTTATTATGCCTTCGCTAGGAGACTTTACTATTTTTTCATCTCTGACGATTATACACTGATATTCTTGTTCTGTGCTCACCTCACCAAACCTAACTATTTGGGTATCAGGGGGTCTTATAAAAACTCCATATATTAGCTTGTACAAAAAATACAGCAATACAGCTAGTAAAAATGCTGTTCGGATAAGTTTATGTTTTCTTTTCATTATATCACCTATAATTTATCAGTGTAATTCCCTCAACTATTATTCTATTCTTCAAACATCTCATTTTTCCTCTAGTTATTTATAAAAATTGTATAGTAATTTAGTCCCGAAATGTTGAAAAATGTCAAAAAAATGATAAAGACTACTTTAGTATGTAGTCTTTAGAGTAAATAATTATGTATAGAGAATCCAAAGTAAATGTTAATTAATACATATAATATATTAATGTACATATCAAGTTATCCGATGATTCTGGGGATTTTTGATGTGTACATTAATCTACGTATATGTATAAATTAAACTTTTGACTGGAATCTCTATAACCTAAAAAATTCTACCATATTTACTTAATATCCTTAACCTTTTAATCTTGCTTACCTTTAATTCCATTATTTTATCTTCCAAGGTTAATATACATAGGATATTGTCTTCTCTTTTAGCACCTAAAACAGTTCCTTTTACTGAGTTATCATTATTTAAAAATATCTTTATTTGATCTCCAATTGATAGATTGATATTCCCCAGCTTAAAAGCCTTTAAATCCAATTCATCTAAAAAAGTCTGAGTTATTTTTTTACTTTTAAAAGTTATTCTATTATTGACTACATCGTATTTTTCCTTCAATAAAGACATTAAATATCCAAAGATTGCAACTATAAATAAGACAATAGATATTTTTAAAACATGATTAATATAATCCATATTATCACCTAATTTTTATTTTTGCACATCAAAATCCTATAAAGTAAAAAAGCTATGACTCAGTCATAGTAGATGGTCTGGGTGAGAGGATTTGAACCTCCGACCACCAGAACCCCATTCTGGTGCGCTACCAAGCTGCGCTACACCCAGATAAATCTCTTACATTACTATTATACATAATTTTCAATATTTATCAAGACTAAATAAAAAAAGATTATTAATATAGAGGGATTTGAATTCCCTCTATATTAAAAGTGTTAGATAATGATACAAATAAGATTCCTGCTACCCTCATCAATAATTTTTTGTAAAGTCCTTTGCAGCTTCGATCTTACATCCTCTGGCATCATAAACAGCTTGCTCTGGAGCTGCTCTTTAACTAGATCGTGGAGTGATTTACCAAACATATTTGTTTCCCAAATCTGCTTAGGATCTGACTCAAATTCCTTCATTAAATAATTCAGTAAATCTTCACTCTGTTTTTCTGTTCCCACTAGGGGAGAAACCTCTGTAGTGATGTCGGCCCTAATCATATGTAGTGAAGGTGCATTTGCTTTAAGCTTCACTCCAAATCTGCTTCCCTGCTTAAATATTTCAGGTTCATCTAACTCTAGCTCATCAAGAACCGGTGGCACAACACCATAGCCAAAGCTCTTTGCACTCTTAAGTGCCTCTTCAACTCTGTCATACTCCTTTTTTGCCTTAGAGAAGGACTTCATTAGGCTAAGAAGCTGATGATCTCCTTCTATCTTGTATCCAGTTAACTCCTGAAGGATATCGTAGAACAATCCCTCCTTGGTATGCATATTTACACTTGCTATACCCTTGCCAAGGTCAATATCGCTTATTTCTGCACCCGTTAGCACTTCCACGTCTTCAAATTTTCCAGCTAGATTATTTATATCTTTGATTTTCTTAGTATCATTCACAGCATCCTTGATGGTCGAAAGTATTTGATTCTTCAGCCAATGGTTTGAATCAAGACCCTCTATCCATTTAGGTAGATTTATACCTATCTCCCTTACTGGAAATTCAAAGAGAATTTTTTGAAGCACAGTATTTATATCTTCTATCTCCATTCTTGCACAGTTTAGAGGTATTATAGGTACATCATATTTCTCCTCTAGCTCAGACCTTAGCTTAAGTGCTTCTTTAGAGTCTGGCTCTGTGGAGTTTAGCAGCATTACAAAGGGCTTTTTTAGCTCCTTTAGTTCTCTAACAACTCTTTCTTCTGCGTCTAGGTAGCTGTCCCTTCTAATATCGGTAATACTTCCATCGGTTGTTATCATAAGCCCTATTGTGGAATGGTCGGTTATAACCTTCTTAGTTCCGATTTCTGCCGCTTCCTCAAAGGGAATCTCACTTTCAAACCAAGGTGTCATTACCATTCTAGGCATACCATCTTCTTGATGCCCTAATGCCCCCCGAACTAAATACCCTACACAATCAATCATTCTAACCTTAAATTTAGCATTTTCCTTAAGCTCAATCTCAATAGCTTCATTAGGGACGAATTTCGGCTCTGTTGTCATAATGGTTTTCCCCGTTCCACTCTGGGGCAGCTCATCTTTGGTTCTTTCTTTTCTATATATATTTTCAATATTTGGTATTACAAGTAAATCCATAAATCTCTTAATAAATGTTGATTTTCCAGTCCTTACCGGTCCAACTACTCCTATGTAAATGTCTCCTTCAGTTCTATCTGATATATCTTTATATATATCGTAACCCTCCATCATTTCCCTCCTTACACATAGTTTGTATATATTTTTATATCATTATCATTAACATTATAAATATATGTCTTTACTTATAAAATATGACTTTGATGTATAAAAAAGATACCTATCGTGGATAGATATCTTTTTTGGTTCGTGGTTCGTAGTTCGTGGTTCGTGGCAAATCCGGGGGACATTCTTTGGAGCAAATACAAAAAGATACCCATCATAGATGGATATCTCAGATTGTTGACAAAGTCAACAAGATGACAGGCTTTTGAGAAATCCGAAGTTCGAGGCGTGCTGAAAGTGAGAGGTCGCAGCGTATAAAGAAATAC
>JANQEZ010000438.1 GCA_028278115.1 Clostridia bacterium | reverse complement strand
CCTGAGGAACTGAAGATATATCTATGGTCTTAGAAGCTTGGGCTCCAGCTGTTGTAACGCCACCAGCCATGTTACCGCTAGCAGTACCAATAAATGCATCAGCAGAAACTGTACCAGTGAAAGCTGTAATGCCAACACGTGCAGCAGCTGTAGTATCAGTATCAAAAATACCTGTTGCTGCATCCCAATTAGCGGTACCACCTAAATCAGTTGCTAATTGAGTAAGTGCTTGATCAAGCGTAGCTCCAGCACCTATACCTGTCAAATCAACTTGTGTATTTCCAGCAGTTATTGTTCCTTCTGTATCAAACTCATAAGTTGTACCATCGACAACTATTGTTGCACCATCTTCGATAACCATGGAGTTTTGATCCGTATTAAAAGTAACAAGTCCAGCAGCACCTAACCCATTAACAGTTACATTTTCCTCTCTAGTAAGAGTATTATTTCCACCAGTATTATCAACAGCGAAAGTTACTGCATTACCTGCAGCACCTGCATAAGCACCGGTTTCTTTTGCTCTAACAGATAATGTATTGGTAGCTGCATCATAGCTAGCAGCGAAATCATCTTTGAAGTTATCGGTAGCTAAATTATTAATCACATTGACTAACTCATTCATAGAATCGTCAAAATTAGTCTTTCTGTCAACTCTTATTGCACCTGCTTCAACTGCGTCTGTATCTGCATCGAATTCAAAAGTATAATCGTTTCCACCAACAGAAAGAGTTATCTGACTAGCATCTTGAACGTTTCCAGCTGTTTCTTTGAAAGTAATTGTAGCAGCAGACATTGATGTATTTAATTTATCTACTCCACCAGATAAATTTTCTACTGTAGAAGCCATATCAGTAAAGTTGGTTACACCCTCTTTACCTCTAAGTAATCTCTTTTGGTTAAACTCAGTAGTGTCAGCAATTCTATCGACTTCTTGAGTTAACTGATCGATTTCAGTTTGGATCTTTGATCTGTCTTCATCTTCCATAGTGTCGTTAGAAGCCTGTACAGCTAGCTCTCTCATTCTTTGAAGAATTTCTTGAGTCTCTTGAAGGGCACCTTCAGCGGTTTGAACTAAAGAGATACCATCTTGAGCATTTCTAGAAGCTTGGTTAAGTCCTCTAATTTGTGATCTCATCTTCTCAGAGATTGCAAGACCTGCTGCATCATCGCCAGCCTTATTGATTCTTAAACCAGAAGATAATTTCTCCATTGATCCAGCTGCTTTAGCTTGACCAGCACCTAATTGACGGTGAGTATTCATTGCCATTAAGTTGTTATTAATTCTCATTATTTATTCCTCCTTGAAATTTACCCCTTTGACATCCATGTCTGGGCTAGTTTTATTTATCAAAGAAAATTAAGTCGGCCGCCAAAATGTTCTTTGATATTGCACTCATTTCTATTATCGGAAAGAGCTTCGTGTTTCTTTAGTAAAAAGTTGAAAAAAGTTAAAAAATAATAAATAATTTATATTAAACTTTTCTCTTTAAGTTACCGAAATATTAGTTAGAAGATTTTAAGACAGGAGGATTTAGCTATGAAAATCGACACTTCCATCAATGCTTCAAATATTCAATCCAATAATATAAATACTCCAGAAGCTAAAGCTGTTGAAACTTCAAAGGAGATCAGTAAAGAAATAGATAATCAGGATGAGCAGTGGCAAAATGGATTTAATGAGAGCTTATTACAAAAATCCATTGAACAGGCAAACAGAGCCCTGGAAGGCTCAAATAGAAAGATAGAAAGACAGCTCCATGAAGTGACCAAAACAGTAATATATAAAATTGTAGATACTCAAACAGAAGAGATTATTAAGGAGTTTCCTCCCGAAAGAATTCAGGATATGATTGCAAAGATGTGGGAACTGGCAGGATTATTTGTAGATGAAAGAGCTTAGTGGAACAAAATATTTTCGGAAATCAGGAATTAATAACTATAATTATGAATGATTAAAGTTAAACTTACAAAACCATCAATTTAATTTTTAACTGGATAGCGGGGTGAAAGGATTGGCAGGGATACGTGTTTTTGGACTTAGTGGCTCGGGAATGGATATTGACCAAATAGTTGGAGATATTATGAAAGCAGAAAGAAAAACTAAGGTTACTAAGCTAGAGAGGGACAGACAGACAGATTTATGGAAGCAGGAAACATATCAAGAAGTAAATAGGGATTTAGCAGACTTTATAATAGATGCTAGAAAGGAATTTGGTTTATCGAGTACTACATCTACGGGTACTATAATCAATTCTTCTAGCAGTGGTTTTACATGGGTAAAATCCTCATCTTCTTCCGATGAGACTAAAGCTACAGTATCAGCAACAGCAAAGTCATTGAATGGGAGCTATAGCTTAAATGTAACTCAACTGGCTGAAAGTGTATCTAAGACAAGTATAGGCACTATAACCATTGGTACTGCAGGAACACTTGAGGAGCAGTTTGGAGATAATTTTGGAGGAGATAAAACCCTTAGATTTACTATCAAAACCAATAAAACAGATGCTGATGGAGTAGATTTTACCTTTGATGCCTCTGTTTCTAAAATTGATGATATTATTGATGAAATAAACACTGCAAATATCGGTGTAGCAGCCTCCTATGATGAAGAGTTAGATAGATTTTTCCTAAATACCACTGCAACAGGGGGAGAGAATTATTTCCAGATAACCTCGGATGAAGATAATTTCCTATCTGGGCCAGTTGGAGATGGCACTGACAGTATGCTTAAGCTAAAAATCCAAACACAGGATATATCCCATAGCTTCAGTACAAATGCCATAGGAGCAAATACTACAGAGGATCTCAATACTCTATTTGGTGTGTCCAACACCTTTAATTTTACTATTGAAACCCATAAAGGTATCAAAACATTTAATATAGATGATTCTACCACTACAACTATGCAGGATTTATTGGATATGTTAAATTCTGAAGATACTGGGCTCGTTGCCAGCTATGACGAAACCAGTGATAAATTCTTCCTAAGTGCAAAGCCAGCAGATGATCTAGGTGGAAGCTGGTTAAAGGTTACAAGTGATGCTGAAGGATTTTTATCTGGTCCTGCTGGAGATGGTTCTGATAATGTTTTAAATATGAAGTTATTTAATAATGGGACTCAAGTAGATTATCATTACAATAATGGAAAAGACCTACAATTTGATTTTGGAGATGCAGTGGGACTCAAGAAATCTTCTAATACATTTACCCTTAATGGAATGAATATTACAGCAAAGGCTCAAGGGCAAACTACCATAGCTGTTGACACAGATTTAGATGCAGTATATGAGAAGATAAGCAGCTTTGTAGATAAATACAACACTTTAATCGGTGAAATAAATGAGAAAATAAATGAAAAGGTTTATAGAGATTATTATCCCTTGAGCAGTGAGGAGAAGGAGGCACTTACTGAGGAAGAAGTTAAGCTTTGGGAGGAGAAGGCAAAGAGTGGACTTATAAAGAATGATTCAATTCTTTCGGGTATGCTTGCCAGTGTTAGAGAAGATTTATACAAATCTGTTTCTGGACTTGACGGAACCATTAACCAATTAACCCAAATAGGTATTGAAACAGGAGAGTATTCATCTAAGGGAAAATTAATTATTGATGAAACCGAGCTTAAGAATGCTATTATAGATAATGTTGATGGCGTAATAGACTTGCTATTTAATGAGCCACAAAGCTATATTGATGATGAAGATAAGAGTGATAAAAGCGGTTTGATTACAAGGGTATTTGATACCATTATTAAAGACATGAAGGATGTAATAGACAAGGCAGGACCTGGAAGTGATTCTGAACTTTTAAGAGACGTTAGGTCAACAATTATGATAGATTTTACCACAGGAACAAATCTTAAAAATGGTAGTGTAAGTATACTGGATGAATATATAACAGATCTGGAAGAGGAAATAGCGAGACAAGAAAATATCCTCATAAGGATGGAAGACAGATACTACAGCCAATATTCTGCCATGGAGACGGCATTAAATCAGATGTACCAGCAATCATCTTGGTTAATGTCTCAACTAGGAGGTATGTAAAATGATAAAACTAGGAGGGAAAATAGATGGCTATGAGAAACCCATACAATTATTCTATGCCTAAATCAGCTCTTAAATTAAAAACTAATTTAATGCAAAACAGAGCAAAAGATGTTCAAAAACCTCAGAAAAATACAAGTAGAAGTAAGTTTGATCAATATATGGAGCAAAAGATATTAACAGCAAGACCAGAAGACCTTACGCTAATGCTTTATGATGGATTAATAAAATTTTTAAAACAAGCCCAAATGTTTATGGAGCAAAAAAATATTGAAAAAACTAATAATGCAATAATAAGAGCCCAAGATATTATTAATGAACTCAATATTACATTAAATATGGATTACGAGGTAAGCAAAAATCTTAGAAGTCTATATGCCTATATGAATGATAGACTTATAGATGCAAATATTAATAAGGATAATAACTCAATTGAAATAGTTTTAGGATTTGCTAAAGAACTAAGAGATACATGGAAAACTGCCATGAATCATACTAATAATAAGAATGGTTGATATTATGGAAAATCAAAGTATTATAGAAGAGCTAATACATATCAGTAAAGAAAAAAAAGTATTAATGCAGAGCATTTTTGAAGTTACTTCCAGACAAAAGGAATTTTTGAACCTAGATAAAATTCAAACAGTTGTAAAGCAGATAAATTTGAAAGATAAGTATATAGTCGAAGTAGACAAGCTGGACATCAAATTTTACAATGCTCTTAATAAGCTAAAGACAAATTTAGAAATAAAATCTTTAGAAGAAATAGACGCAGCAAAATATCCACAAATGAAAGAGCTTAAGAAGGTCGTAGGGGAGATATTGAAGCTGACTAAGGATATACAGGCTATTGATAATGAAAATATTAATGTATTAAATAAGGACATGGGAGAAATAAGCAAGAAACTTAAAGGATTAAGACAGGGAAAAAAAGCTACAAATGCCTATGGAGCTTATAAAAACCAAGTGACATCAGTATTTTTAGATAAAAAGAAATAGAAGCATCAAAACCTCAGATACTTTGAATCTGAGGTTTTAAAATTTGACAGGAAAAATCATCTTCAAAAAACATCATTCCGAACTTTTCACTGTTTTATTTCTATCCTTTTCGACATTTCATGCATAAATATTATTAAAAATTTTTTCATTTCTCAACAAAAATTTTGGTAAAGAGTTTGTGCACAAAAAGTTAACATGTTATTAACAATCAAATATGGGTAAAATACACTTATCAACAGATTTATACACACTATCCACAGAAACAGCAAAAAATATCCACAATTATGTGGAGAAACATACTGACCTAATAAAATTGTAGATTGACGAATAAAATATTAAAGTCAGTAAATTCAAATAAGACAAAAAATATTAGTATTTAAAAAATAATGTGGAAAAATCATTTGTAAAAGCTGGTGGATGCTGATGATTTTTGATTTTGATAACATGGTTAGTAGTAAAATATCTCAAATTCAAACATAAATTGTGGAAAATTTCAAAAAAAGAAAACTGCTAATCTGTTTTAGAGAAATTTTAATGGGTAAAATATATATTATAGACAAGCTGTATGAAATATAAATATCTATTTCTTCTATGATAATATATTTTGTTTAAATTCACTGAAAATTTTATATAAAGGAATTATACAATTTACTTTATTGGATAAGATATAATTAGCATAATAATTGAATACTATATAGTTAATACAATCTGATTATAAAGCCTGGATTTAACTTATTATATCTAGAATAAATACATTAAAAAATCATACAGGATACAATTTCGGGATCTTATCAGATTCCATTAAACATATATTGTGGAAGGAGCTGTAGCTTATGAAGGTAAAGGTAAGTGGAAGAAATTTAGAGGTTACAGATGCTTTAAAGAATTCAGTAATTGCTAAGTTAGAGAGGTTTGGAAAGTACTTCAAGAATGACATTGAAGCTAAGGCTACCTTGAGTGTTCAGAAAAATAGGCAGATTGTTGAGATAACCATACCTATAAACGGGACTCTGCTAAGGGCAGAAGAATCAACAATGGATATGTATGCCTCAATTGATAAGGCTATCGACAAACTGTATAAGCAAATGGAAAAGCATAAAACTAGACTAGAAAAGAGATATCATGGACATGATACAATTCGCTTCGAGCAGATACCCAATATTCCAGACGATGAAAATCAAGAAAAAAAGATAGTTAAAACAAAGAGATTTGCAATAAAGCCAATGGATGCTGAAGAAGCAGTACTGCAAATGGATTTGGTAGGACATAACTTTTTCGTATTTACCAATGCAGAGACAGACGAAGTGAATGTTGTATATAAAAGAAAGGACGGACAATATGGTTTAATTGAACCCTATGTTTAAAATAAATAATACTTATCAAAAACGCAGGCAGCCGTCAGGCTGCCTTATTTATGTTTTGATGTGCATAAGCTAAAGCTTTCACTGGAATCTCTAATGTTTATAAAAATTTATATATTTTCAGAGGATTTTGTCAATAAAAGTAGAAGTAAACACATTGGAAAGGAAATATCAAATACCCCCGGCGGCATGAAGTAGCACAATGGGTTAAATTATAAAAGCGTATATCCATATGGGAGAGGAGTTTTATAATGTTTTTAGAAGCTGTGATACTTGGAGTAATTATAGGAATCGTTAGAAATGGAAGCCTAAGAAATATAAGTATTACAAAAATTAGAGGGTGGTTTTTAGCTATTCTTGCTTTTGTATTACAAATATCTACATTAATGTTTAGGGATATGTCCTTTATTATTTCGTATGGAAGATATCTCTATGTGATTTCTGCCATATTAATACTGCTGACATTGGCTGTGAATATAGATAAAAAAGGAATGTGGCTTATTTTAATAGGGGCTATACTTAATTTTCTAGTTGTAATCATGAATCAAAATAGGATGCCAATTGACTTCGATGGTTTAAGGCTTGCAGGCTTGCAGAATATTATAGATGGAATAATGGATGGAAGCATATCGAACTATATGTCCTTAGATGAAGTTACAGGCTGGACGAGGCATCTAGGTAAATATATAGTTATACCCAAGCCTTATCCAATGGCTAAGGTTATAAGCATAGGGGATATACTCATGTCCATAGGAATCATACTCCTAATCCAAGGAGAAATGCTAAAATCATATATGTCAATGAAAAATAGAATGGTTAGAATGGGCTATAGAGGGAGAAGATAGAAATAGACAGGGAAACCTGTCTATTTTAGTTAAGAATTATTAGGGTCAAGACCTATTGAGGATTTATAAATTAAGGCTTATTGCTATTGGAATTTTATAAATTTTATTAAACCTAAGAGTTTCGACTTGAAATCTTTGCTATAAGCAATTAGCCTCCCTCACAATAAAATTCACCCAAAAGAGCCTTTAATATTTTCTTAAGCCAAAAATTACTAAATTCACATAATAATGATACAATTTAGTGATATAATATATATTTGAAGAAATTGAATAAATAAAGGTAAATACCTATAAGAATATATTTGAAGGGATGAATAAAATGAGTATACTTGAAAAGATTTTTGGAAGCTTCAATGATAGAGAAGTAAAACGTCTTATGAAAACCGTTGATAAAATCGAAGCATTGGAAGCTGAGATGCAATCATTGTCAAATGAGGAGCTCAGAGGGAAAACAGAGGATTTTAGAGAAAAGCTTAAAAATGGCTCTACCCTTGATGATATATTACCCGAGGCCTTTGCTGTCGTTAGAGAGGCAGCGGTTAGAACCCTGGGAATGAGACATTATAGAGTACAATTGCTTGGTGGATTAGTTCTTCATCAAGGGCGAATTGCTGAGATGAAGACTGGAGAAGGTAAGACCTTAGTTGCAACCTTACCCCTTTATTTAAATGCCCTTGAGGGTAAAGGAGCCCACTTAATAACAGTAAATGATTATCTTGCATCCTATCAAGGGGAGCTTATGGGAAGGATATACAACTTCCTTGGTCTGACTGTAGGGGTATTGGTCCACGGAGTAGAAACTCAGGAAAGAAGAGAAGCATATAATTCGGATATTACCTATGGTACAAATAATGAGTTTGGATTCGACTACCTAAGAGATAATATGGTTATCTATAAAGAGGAAAGGGTTCAAAGGGAGCTAAACTATGCCATAGTCGATGAGGTTGATAGTATTTTAGTAGATGAAGCTAGAACTCCCCTTATCATTTCCGGTGCAGGAAATAAAACCACAAATATGTACTTTATTGCAAACTCATTTATTCAAACCTTGAAGAATGAGGTGGATTACACAATAGATGAAAAGGATAATTCAGCGGTTTTAACCGATGAGAGTGGTATTCCTAAGGCGGAAAAATACTTTGCACTTGAGAACCTTGCAGACCCTAAAAATATGGAAACTTCTCATCATATTAACCAGGCCCTTAAAGCCCATACCCTGATGAAAAAGGATATAAACTACGTTATAAAGGATGGAGAAGTCGTTATTGTAGATGAATTTACAGGAAGGCTTATGTTTGGTAGAAGATATTCAAATGGACTCCATCAAGCCATAGAAGCTAAAGAGGGACTTGAGGTTAGAAGGGAATCCCAGACATTAGCTACAATTACACTTCAAAATTATTTTAGAATGTATAATAAACTTGCCGGCATGACGGGTACAGCTAAAACTGAGGAAGAAGAATTTAAGCATATCTATGGAATGGATGTTGTAGTTATTCCTACTAATAAGCCCGTTATAAGAAAGGATTTACCAGATTCAGTTTATAAATCCCTAGTAGGTAAATTCAGATCCGTAGTAAGGGAAATAGAAGAAAGGCACATTGAGGGTCAGCCTATACTAGTTGGTACCATCTCTATAGAAACCTCTGAGCTGCTAAGCAAGCTTTTAAAGAAAAAAGGAATAAAGCATGAAGTGCTAAATGCTAAGCAGCACGAAAGAGAAGCAGAGCTGGTTGCCCAGGCAGGAAGATTTGGTACAGTTACCATAGCAACAAATATGGCTGGTAGAGGTACAGACATAGTACTGGGTGGAAATCCAGAGTATATGGCAAAGAACGAGCTCAAGAAAAAAGGCTTTGATGATAGAGTACTTGCAATGGTTACAAGCCTCAATGATACAGATGAGGAAGAAGTGATTAAGGCAAGAGGCATTTACAATGATTTGTATAAAGAAATCAAGAAAACTACAGATAAAGAAGCAGAAAAGGTAAAGGAAGTAGGAGGGCTTCACATATTAGGGACTGAAAGGCATGAGGCTAGACGAATAGATAATCAGTTAAGAGGTCGTTCTGGACGTCAGGGAGACTCTGGTTCATCGCAATTCTATATTTCCCTAGAGGATGACTTGATGAGGCTCTTTGGCAGCGAAAAAATCCAAGGAATAGTAGATAAACTTGGGATGGAGGAAGATGAACCCATTGAAGCAAGACTGCTTTCAAAATCCATTGAAACTGCCCAAAAGAGAGTTGAAGGTAGAAACTTCGGTATTAGAAAGCATGTACTTCAATATGATGATGTAATGAATAAGCAAAGAGAAATCATATACAATGAGAGAAAGAGAGTATTGGAAGGCGAAAATCTAAGGGAACATATTTGGGGAATGCTTGAAGGTCTTGTGGATGAATCCATAGAGATATACACAGCCCAGACCAGCTATCCTGAAGAATGGGATATAAATGGACTTGAGAATCATCTTCATGCTATTTTCCTTCCAAAGGGAAAGCTAAAGTTTGAAAGCATTGAAACCCTAACCAAGGAAAAGCTTAAAGAAGGGATACTTGATATTGCAAGGGAGCTATATGATAAAAAGGAAAAAGAAATTACAGAAGAAAGAATGAGGGAGCTTGAGAGGGTCATACTGCTTAAACTTGTGGATACAAAGTGGATAGATCATATAGATGCCATGGACCAACTTAAGCAAGGTATTGGATTAAGGGCTATAGGTAACGAAGATCCTGTCAGAGCATATCAAATGGAAGGCTTTGACATGTTTAACCAAATGACCCACAGCATCGGAGAGGATACAGTAAAATATGTATTCAATGTAACCGTGGAAACGGAAACAAAACGTGAGCAGGTTGCTAAAATAACCAATACCTCAGGTGGAGATGGAGTCTCAAATAGAAAAACAGTAGTTAGAAAAGACAAAAAAGTAGGCAGAAATGAACCTTGCCCATGCGGCAGTGGAAAGAAATATAAGAAATGTTGTGGGAAGAATGTTTAAATGTTAGAATGTTAGAATGTTAGAATGTTTAAATGTTTAAATGTTAGAATGTTAGAATGTTTTAAAGTTATTTGAGTAGGACTCATAGGCTATATAAACCTAAAAGAATGACCACAAAAACATGCAACATTGAAACATGCAACATTGAAACATACAACATTGAAACATACAACATTGAAACATGCAACATTAAAACATACAACATTGAAACATATAACATGCAACATATCTTTTAAGCAAAGGAAGTGATATAATGCTATTACTAGAACAAAGCTTACTAGAAATAAATAAGCTTGAAGAATCTTTAACCGAATTGGGTGTTTCACTTTGACATAGATAATCTTAAGGATGAAATCACTGACCTTGAAGCGAAGATGATGGAGCAGGGATTTTGGGATAATCATGATAAGGCCCAGAAAATCCTTCAGACCTCAAAACGCCTTAAGGATAAGATAATTGTATTTGAAGGATTATATTCAAAATGGGAAGAGCTGCAGCTTCTTGCACAGATGGGTATTGAGGAAAGGGACTCATCGGTGGAGAAGGAAGTTTCTAATGGTATAAATGAGCTTACTGGGAGTATAGATAAACTAAAAATAGAAACCCTTCTAAGTGGAGAGTTTGATAAAAGTAACGCCATACTTTCCATACATTCCGGAGCTGGAGGGCTGGATGCCCAGGATTGGGCTGAAATGCTTTTAAGGATGTACAGCAGATGGAGTGATAAGAAGGGGTATGCTGTAAAGACACTAGATATATTGCCTGATACTGAGGCAGGGATTAAAAGTGTTACAATTCTAATCCAAGGTGAAAATGCCTATGGTTATCTAAAGGCAGAAAAGGGAGTACATAGAATTGTTAGGATTTCTCCATTCGACCCTTCTGGAAAGAGGCATACATCCTTTGCTTCTGTGGATGTAATGCCTGAGCTGGATGATAGTATAGAGATAGATATAAACCCTTCTGATATTAAAATAGATACCTATAGGGCGTCGGGTGCTGGAGGACAGCATGTAAATAAAACGGAATCAGCAGTCCGAATAACTCACTTACCTACGGGAGTAGTGGTCCAATGCCAAAATGAGAGATCACAGCATAACAATAGAGGCACAGCAATGAAAATGCTTATGGCAAAATTAATTGAATTAAAGGAAATGGAGCAGATGGAAAGGATAGATGACCTCAAGGGAGACTACAGCCAGATTGCCTGGGGAAGCCAGATACGTTCATATGTTTTCCACCCCTATAATTTAGTTAAGGACCATAGGACAAATGCAGAGATGGGCAATGTCGGAGCAGTAATGGACGGAGAACTAGATGTCTTTATTGATGAGTATTTGAAACAGAGGAATATATAGCAATAAAGGGCGGAGATACAGAT
>JANQEZ010000392.1 GCA_028278115.1 Clostridia bacterium | reverse complement strand
AACATCGGATATTTTGATATGTATAAATTAACATTTACTTCGGATTCTCTATAGTTAGATATTTAGTCTTAAATTTAATGCTTTATTGAGATTATTCTAGAGCATGAATAATATATTTTACTGGCTGATAGCCAATAGCTTACAGCTCACAGCGAAGAAATTCGTGTTTGTCAACAGCCTGAAAAATCAAGGGTTTAGCCCTTGATTTTTTAATGCTTTGTATGAGAAATATGGCTCTATATTTGATATAATATTATTATAATAATCTAAAAATTCCATAAAGCTTAGGATTATTTACTAAAGTCAGGGAGGGATAACCATAGAGATTCTAAGAAAAATGCTGGATACCATAAACATCGGTATCATTGTAATTAACAAAAAAGGCAGCATATATTACTCAAATGAAGAGGCGTCACAAATTTTAAATAGACTCCAAAACTATTCAAAGGTCGAAAATTCTGCTTTAGAGCTATTGATGAGAGCTGGGAAAGAAGAGAAATATAAGCTTTCAATATCTCAAAAGGATGAAATAGTAGTACAGGTTCACGAGCTCGGTTCTTTGAAGGATGAAAAGTTTTATGGGATTATTTTTTGTGATTTAGCTTATATTGAACATATAAACTTTAATATCGACGTTGAAGATATAAAAGAGCTTTTGGACTACACCAATGATGCAATTTTTGTTGATGATATGAATGGAGAAACCATATGGATAAACAAGGCATGTGAAGATATTTATGACATAAAAAAGGAGTATGTAATAGGAAAAAGTATTGATTTTTTAGAGGAAGAAAGAATATTTTATCCGTCGGTGGCTAAATTGGTCTTTGAACAAAAGAAGCAGGTTACTATACTCCACAGCAATAGAAATGGAAAGCAGCTTCTTACAACAGGTACACCTATCCTCTATAAAAATGGAAATATAAAAAAAGTTGTAAGCACCTCTAGGGATATAACTGAATTGATCACATTAAAAAACCAATTGGAGGATGCACAAAACAGATTGGAGGAGTATCAAGAGCTTCAAAAGGATGTATACGATGACCTTATAGTGAGAAGCAAAAAAATGACCGATGTTATAGGCTTATCAAGGAAGTTGTCACAAATAGATTCAACGGTACTGATTACAGGTGAATCAGGTGTAGGAAAGGGTAAGGTTGCTAAATATATACATAAGCTGGGGCAAAGAAAGGACAAACCCTTTGTAAAGGTAAACTGTGGAGCCATACCAGAACCCCTTATAGAATCAGAACTATTTGGTTATGAGCATGGTGCCTTTACTGGATCAAGTAAACGTGGGAAATTAGGACTCTTTGAGCTTGCCCAAAATGGAACCATTTTTCTAGATGAGATTGGAGAACTGCCCCTAAACCTTCAAGTAAAGCTTTTACAAGCCATTCAAGATAAAGAAATTCAAAAGGTTGGCGGAATTAAAACCATTAAAATAGATGTAAGGATTATAACTGCCACAAATAGAAATCTAAAAGAAATGATTTCCAATAATGAATTTAGAGAAGATTTGTATTATAGGCTAAATGTAGTACCTATTCACTTGCCTCCTTTAAGGGAAAGGCTTGAAGATATTATGCCCCTTTCAAGACATTTTCTAAAGATATACAATAGCAAGTTCAATGTTAAAAAGAGACTTGACCCCAATACAATTAATTCTCTAATGAAGTATTCCTGGCCAGGAAATGTTAGGGAACTAGAAAATATTATTGAAAGATTGGTAATTACATCAAGTCATGATATAATATTGCCAGATAATCTACCAAAGCATATCCTTGAAGGGAAGGAATCAAAGCATCTTATTAGCATACCTAATTCTTCTAACCTAAAGGAAATAATGGAAGACGTTGAAAGACAGATTATTAATGATGCAGTTACAAAACATAAAACCACAAGAAATGTGGCAAAAATACTAGGAGTAAGTCAACCGACAATAGTTAGAAAGATGAACAAGTATAACATTAAGTACTCAGAAATAGACATAACCCAGTAAAGCTTTTACACTTGTATTCCTTAAGCAGCCTATATATTGGATACTGACGAAATACAAATGTAGCTAAGTGTATCTATAGATGAAGTAATTTTATAAAAAGCTTTAGCTTTCATTATAATGGGTTTTTCTTAAAAATTGTTGATATGCAAATATCAGCAATTTTTTACTGCTGAGTAAAGTGTCAACGATGTCTTTGTCCTTGCCCAGAAAACTTATTAGACAGACCCTAATACTTACAACTTGGAACTTAGAACTTGTAACTTGCAACTTACAACTTGCTTCGCCAGACGCCTTTGTCCTTAATTGTCTTCAAAAGCACCCCACTCTTTGGCATAGAAATTGCTTTATTTATTAAATATATTTAGGTCCCGGATTGTTCATAAAACTTGTATATAATATTTCAGCCTTCTATGAATAATCTGAGATACTTTTTTAAATTTAACTTCTCTCTAATTCTAATCTGACCCCCAAAGATTTATAGAGAGAAGTTAAAGTAAAAATTATATATGACCATATAAAGAAAATTAAGGAGGGTTTAAAATGAGTTTAGAAGTAGATAAAAAAACTAGGGAATATATTGCATCTTTAGTTGAGCGTGCAAGAAAAGCTCAGGAAGCCATTGAAGATTATACTCAGGAACAAGTTGACAAGCTAGTGGCTACCGTTGTATGGAATATAGTCAAGGACGGACCTGCACAAGAAATCTCAAAGCTTGCTGTTGAAGAATCAAAAATGGGCAATTTTGAAGGAAAATACAATAAGCTCATGGCTAAAGCCAAGGGTGCTATACGTGATATGAAGGGCAAAAAATCCGTAGGAGTCATTGAAATAGATGAAGAAAAGCAAATCATGAAGATTGCTAAGCCTGTAGGAGTAATAGGAGCCCTTATTCCTTGTACAAACCCAGAGGCAACACCTACAGTAAAGGTTGCCCACGCTCTAAAGGGAAGAAATGCAATCATAATGTCGCCCCACCCTCGTACCAAGAAGACAAATACATTTATAGTAAATATAATTAGAGAAACTTTAAAAAAGATGGGAGCTCCAGAAGATTTAGTAATCGGAATAGAGCAGCCGACTATGGAAATCAGTAATGAGCTTATGAGGCAAAGTGATATGGTACTGGCAACTGGTGGAGCAGGACTTGTAAAGGCTGCATATACATCTGGAACTCCAGCCTATGGAGTAGGTGCAGGCAATGCCGTAGTAGTCGTAGACGAAACCGCTGATTTAAAGGATGCGGCACATAAGATAATGCTCAGTAAAACCTTTGACTTTGCAACAAGCTGTTCCGCTGAGAATTCTTTAGTAATAAATGAGAGCATATATGATGAGTTCGTAGAAGCATTAAAGGCTGAAGGTGGATATTTGGTAGATGCAAAGGAAAAAGAAAAGCTACAGGGTGCAGTGTGGGTTGATGACCATCTAAATCCTAAAATTATTGCCCAATCGGCACAGACCATAGCAGAGATTGCCGGTATTGATGCTCCTGAGGATACAAAATTCATGATTGTTGAAGAAGCAGGTGTAGGGTCAGAACATCCTTTTTCTGGAGAAAAATTATCTGTAGTTGTAGCACTGTATAAATATGACAAATTTAAAGATGCCGTTAACAGAGTAAACGAGATTACAAGATATCAAGGTATGGGTCATTCATGTGGTATACATTCCTTTAATGAAGACCATATAATGGAGCTTGCCTTAAAAACTAAAGTAAGCCGTATGAATATAAACCAGGGTCAAGCCCTTGCAAATACAGGAAACTGGTTTAATGGTATGCCATTTACCACAAGTCTTGGATGTGGGTCTTGGGGTGGAAATACTGTGTCGGAGAATATAACCTGGAAGCATCTTATTAATACTACATGGGTATCTAGACATTTTGCACCGGTGGTACCTACTGACGAAGAATTATTTGGGGATGTAATGCTGGAAGATATTGGAGTAGGTGGGGCAGAATAATATTGAATAAAGATGGGAGGGAGATACAATGACTGTTGCTGTAAATGCCCATGGGCAAAATATTAAAGAAGATAGCTTAAAATATAACCTCCATTCATGGAGTGTGCAGGGAGAATTAGACCCAAAGGTAATAACTAAAGCTGAGGGAATCTATTTTTGGGATGCCGAGGGTAAAAGATATTTCGATATGTCATCTCAGCTTGTGAATGTAAATATAGGACATGGAAATCAAAAAGTTATAGATGCCATTAAAAATCAGGCAGAAAAGCTTCCCTTTATTGGTCCAGCCTTTGCAGTGGATGTAAAATCAGAGGCGGCGAAAAAAATCATAGAAGTAGCTCCTGATAATATGGGAAAGGTATTTTTCACCAATGGTGGAGCAGAGGGTAATGAAAACGCTATAAAAATTGCCCGCATGGTAACGGGGAAATATAAAATATTTTCTGCATACAGATCTTATCATGGTGCAACCTATGGAGCTGCCAATTTAACAGGGGAAAATAGAAGATTTCCAAGCGAACCGGGTATTCCTGGCTTTGTGAAATTTATTGGGCCCTATACCTATAGAGCACCAGTAGAATTTAAAGATGAAGAAGAAGCTACAAAATATTACCTAACACTGCTTAGGGAACAGATAGAGTTTGAAGGTCCAGATAAGATTGCAGCAATATTCCAAGAGTCAGTGGTGGGAAGTAATGGAATCCTAATACCACCTAAAGGATGGATGCAGGGAGTAAGGGATTTATGTGATGAGTACGGTATATTAATGGTATGTGACGAAGTAATGGCAGGATGGGGAAGGACTGGTAAATGGTTTGCAATAGATAATTGGAATGTAAAGCCAGATATGATAGCCTTTGCAAAGGGAGTAACCTGTGGATACGTACCACTTGGTGGAACAATAGTAAGCAAGGAAATTGCCAAGTATTTTGATGAAAATAAGCTTTGGTGCGGTCTTACCTATAGTGGTCATCCAATGGGATGTGCAGCAGCCTGTGCAGCCATAGACGTATATAAAGAAGAAAAGCTTATAGAGAATTCCCAAAAAATGGGTAAGATATTAGGAGAAATCCTAGAAGGGTTAAAGGAAAAGCATCCATGTGTAGGAGATGTAAGATATATAGGTCTTTTCAGTGCCATAGAGCTCGTTAAGGATAAAGAAACTAAAGAGCCTTTAGTTCCATATGGAAGGGACCCAGAAGGAACAATGAAGAAGATTCTTTTGATTCTAAAGAGTGAGGGCTTTTGGAACTACAGCCATGATAATGTACTTATTATAGCACCACCTCTTATCATTGATGAAATTCAGCTTAAAGAAGCCATGGATATCATGGATAAGGTATTAGAGTTTGTTGATGAAATAATTAAATAGCAAAAGGGTGTGTGGGAAGTGGGGCATCCTTAAAAGAAGAGATTTTCAAGACACTTCCCGCATACATATTATATTTAACTTTTAAGAATCAGTACAAAAATAGAATAGATAGCTTTAAATTTATAAATAATAATTATAAATGTGTGACCTAGAAGATTCACTTTCAATGTTTTGCTGTGAGCCATTAGCTATTAGCCAAATTAAGCATTTTAGTTTTGGCCTACGAAATATTTCAGAAAAATGTTAAGTTTCTAAGTCATACATCTATATATAGAGAGGGAGGAAGCGTAATGAGTAAAAACATATTTGAGAAGATAAATGAAATTGCTAAGGAATTGAAGCCGGGGGTTGTAGAGTTTACTCAAAAGCTAATTCAAACACCTAGTATAAGTGGTGAAGAGGGACCCCTTACTGAGCTGCTTATTATTGAGATGGAAAAATTAGGCTATGATGAAACCTATAGAGACGACCAAGGTAATATTTTTGGAATAGTAAATGGTACTGAGGATGGACCAACAATAATGTATAACTCCCATATGGACCATGTAAGCCCTGGAGATCCCGCAAACTGGGAGGGTTATGATCCCTATGGTGGAGAAATAGATGTTTGTGAAATAGATAATCAAGAAAAAACTGCCAAGGAAATGGTAGAATGTATCCACGGTAGAGCAGCTTCCGACGTAAAGGCAGGAGAGGCTGCACAGGTATATGCTGGGGCTGTTCTTTTGAAGCTTCGAGAGATGGGCTATGGTTTTAAGGGAAGATTTATGTTCCAAGGCTGTGTTCAAGAAGAACCAGCGGAAATGGTTGGTATGAAGCATCTGATAGATAAGACCCTTCCTGCAAAGGGCTGGACCTATGATGCCATGGTTTCTTCAGAAGCCACTTCATTGAAGCTGTACTTAGGGCATAGAGGTCGTGTTGAGATGCTGGCAACGGTTTATGGACGTACATCCCACGGTAGTGCTCCTTGGCTTGGAATAAACTCCATATATAAGGCAATGCCTCTGATTGCAAAAATCAAAGATGAGTTATACCCAAGTCTTCCCGCGGACCCAGATGTAGGTCAGGCATCAATTTCTCTAAACATAATTGAGTGTTCTCCCGGAGCTTTATCAATAGTACCTGATAAATGTATGCTTTCCCTTGACCGTAGATTAATACCTGGAGAAACAGTAGAATCTGCTGTAAAGCAAATCCAAGATATTATAGATGAGATATCTGCACAGGACCCTGAATTTAATGCCGACGTTAAAGTAAAAAGTGCACTGGAGACATCCTATACTGGTGTCCAGTATGATGCTGAAAAAATTATGCCCTCATGGAAAACTCCAAAGGACCATGCCTTCACCTTGGCTGCTGCCGAGGCATTAAAGGAAATTGGTCAAGAAGTTAAATACGGCTACTGGGATTTCGGAACAGATGGAAGTAAAACTGCTGGTATTGATAGAAAGCCAACCATTGGTTATTCGCCAATGCAGGAGCAATATGCCCATACCCCATATGATAAAGTACGAACCGACTATATAGAAAAGGCAGTAGCAGGAAATGCGGCTATATTCTTAAAAGTAACTGAAGCAGGACCAGAAGCCTTTGAAAAATTAGTATGGTAAATGGGAGGCAGATATAAGTTCCAAGTTACAAGTTCCAAGTTACAAGAATGGAGACAAACGAAAGATATAATAGATAGAAATTTTGTTTGAAATTCCATATATCATAAGTTAATTATAGTCAGTAGCTTAAAATACAGCTAAAAAAATTCTAGTCTTGTTTATAAACTCGACTAGAATTTTTAATTATAGAGAATCCATAGTAAATCTTAATTTATACATATCAAAATATCCGATGTTTCTAGGGATTTTTGATGTGTATAAATTAAAGTTTTGACTGGAATCT
>JANQEZ010000037.1 GCA_028278115.1 Clostridia bacterium | reverse complement strand
TCTGTTTTCTCCTTCAAAATATATAAAAAACAGGTTCATAGCATGAACGAAAAGGAAATATCAAATACCCCCGGCAGCATGAACTAGCACAAGGGGTTAAATTATAAAAGTGTATACCCATATTGAGTCTATGCTTCGATCTCAATAAAACCTTTGATTCAAATTCATAGGAGTAAGGGAAGTTAAAAGAATTTATCACAATCTATTGATACCAGAAAAAACGAGGGGGATATTGGAATGAAAAAATTATTAACTTTATTACTTGTATTTACAATGGTACTTTCTTTAGCTGCATGCGGCTCTACACAGCCCGCAGGTGGAGGAGATGGTGAAGACCTGCCTAAGATTGGTGTAACCATCTATAAATTTGATGACAACTTCATGTCTTTTGTTCGTAGATCAATCGAAAAGAATGCTGACGGTAAAGCTGAACTAATATTAAATGATTCTCAAAATAATCAGGCAAATCAGAATGACCAAGTTGATATGATGATTTCAAAGGGTGTAAAGGCACTAGCAATCAATCTAGTTGACCCTCAGGCTGCACCTACTATTATCTCAAAGGCAAAGAAAGCAGATATACCAATAGTATTTTTCAACAAAGAGCCAAGTGAAGGAGCATTAGATTCCTACGATAAGTCTTGGTATGTAGGTACTGCCTCCAAAGAAGCTGGAATTATTCAAGGTAAAATGATAGTAGACACCTGGAATGCTAATTCTAAGTGGGATAAAAATGGCGATGGAAAAATACAATACGTTTTACTAAAGGGTGAACCAGGACATCCAGATGCAGAAGCACGTACTAAATACGCAGTAGAAGAAATTAAAAACTCTGGAATCGGTGTTGAAGAACTAGAGCTTCAAACAGGAATGTGGGATTCAGTTAAGGGTAAAGAATTAATGGATGCATGGCTTGCAAAGCATGGAGATGCTATCGAGTATGTTATTGCCAATAATGATGCAATGGCACTTGGAGCTATAAACTCACTCAAAACTGAAGGATATTATAGTGGAGATAAATTTATGCCTGTAGTTGGCGTAGATGCTATACCTGATGCACTTACTGAAATAGAAAAAGGAGTTTTAGTTGGTAGTGTACTTAATGATGCTGCCAATCAAGGTAAAGCTTCCTTAGATTTAGCACTTAATGTGGCTGAGGGTAAAGATGTACTAGATGGCACTAACTGGAATCTTGACGATAAAAAGGCTGTTCGTGTACCTTATTTAGCTATTACAAAGGAAAATATCCAAGTTGCTAAGGACAGCTATAAATAGATAGTATAAATCCTATATATTTGAAAGCTTATAAGCTAAAGATGCATGGTGCATTTAAAATGCATTGTGCATCTTTATTAAATGGGCAAACTACATAATATAAGAAAAACAGGTTCATAGCATAAGCGAAAAGGAAATATCAAATACCCCTGGCGGCATGAACTAGCACAAGGGGTTACATTATGTAAATATATACTTATTAGAATATAATGTAAATAAATTGTTTATAGGGTAGATGCTTTATGTTAAAAAATTAAAGTATTGCTTATTTTATGTGTGTTCTTTGTTATTTCATTTTTATCCCTTGGCTGTGTTCTTTCTGCTGAAAATATTGATGATTTAGAGCTTAGAATTGTTGAATTTGAGAGGGAGCATATTGATATAAAGGAACATTACTCACGAAAAATTGAGCTAGAACTTATTAAAAACTCAATCGGTGCAGCTATGGTGCATTTTATTCTTTTTTAAAAGCTTACACCGATTATCATGCAGTGCCTAAGGGCATTCAAAATAGCTGTGTATATCCTTAATATCATCGAACTTAAACCTTTCAACACACTTTATTAATTCTATATTTAATTCTTGAAAACAGTCTTCGTCAAAATAGCCTTTGATAAAGCTGTTTTTATATATAATCGGTTTAAACATGATAAGTATCTTTTCTAAAGCGTTTTTGTCTCCCTTTTGAGCGGATTCAATAGTATCTCTGAATTCTTTTAATAATATTAAGATCACCTCCTCCATTTAAAAAGGATTAGCGTTTTGCATAATTTAAAACGCTTTGTATTACTTTGTTTCAAAGTATAAAATTGTCTTATCACTCTAAAAAATTTTCTTGTTTTCAAAAAGGCTTTCGCATCACTTTTGTAGAATACCTCTAAATATTGTCCTACAGTATACTCTAGACATGCTATAAAGAATTAGGTTTCATTGACAAGAAATGTTATGATACTAAAGTTATTAACAACTTTGTACACAATAACATGGGCGGTGATGGTTTTATTAATCTAATTAGTGATATATCTTTGCTTTCTTTAGCTAGTTCCGCTATTAAAGATAGCTGCTTTTGGAAGATCAATTTATACCAGTAATTCACTAAGAGTTAAATAGTCACACTCTTTTCAGCTCTTTATTTAATTTTCTAAGGGCAGAAATCTTTACTTTATTTATTGCTTGTCTAGATATACCCAGTTCTTTAGCAACCTCTACTTGGGATTTATCATTTATGATGCATTCCTTTATAATTTTTTTCTCTTTATGAGTTAGCTTCTCTATTGCTTTTGAAAGTTTTTCATTGCTGAAAGCCTGAATATAATCAAAGTTTTCCTTATTTTCATAAATCTCATTAATTATATCTCTTTCTTTATCAGGAACAACATTTATTCTTTCCTCTTGGAAATTTTCGTCTAAAACATTTAAGGACAGTTTTTCCTTGTTTTTCATCCTATCTTTCTTTTGCTTATATTTCAGTGAAGAAAAATGAATAGCTTTCTTTACGTAACTGCATAAGTAGGCTTTATATAAATAATTGTTAAAATCGTTTTCAAGTTTATTTAATGCCTTTAAATCTTTTAATATTATTCCTTCAACAAAAAGTTTTTTGTTCTCATCATTCTCTTTTAGAAAGTTTCTTGCTAAATTTCCCATATTATCTCCCCCTTAAAAAACATCATTATGTTTTATTGCAGACAATGCGGGTAAAATATATATTGGATTGCCCTAAGAGAACACAAAGAATATTAACTAATCTTTAGCTTTCTTAGATATCTTATCATAAGTTATAAATAACAAATTCATCATTATTACTATGATATTAATAATAAAATTAAATAATATATTTCTTATCTTAACAATAACTCTTCTTGATATCTTCATCATATACTAGGCTTTCTCAGTAGCCTTCTTAGCTAAAACCTCCTTATAATATTTTTCTTTAAACTCTATATCTATACATATATAGTAATATAATCTCTTTTTGTCTTAGGCTTCATATGACTGCTTATACACTTTTTTATCCCTATTCCCATAATATTATCAATTCTTTTTCGTTCTCTTAGAGTGCTTGATCCAATTATACTATCCGCTCTTGATACCCTTAAGGAAATGTACATCTTTACCACACTAAATTAGCCTTATTCTCTATGATGAATTAATATTTTAACTCTATGTCTTTTTTTTGAAGACACCAACAGCCTTTCTATAATTATATTTTCCTACTTAAAACCTTTAATTATTTTCTTAATTTCCTGAAGCTTTTAAATCATTAAATCTTAATTGTCTGACACTTATAAATTCTTATTTTCTATTTTTATCAAACTATACATTTCCATTAAATAGGGTTTAATTAATATAAACTCATAAAAGGGTAATTATGTCATGAATTTAACATCTTAATATATCACCAACACTATATAAGAACGTATTATATCACATGTTGTAAACCATATTACAAACTTATGAAAAAATTGTAATATTTTCTATTAAGTTTAATTCCTTTATATTTATCAAATTATCCAGAAAAATATATATGGATAATGCAAATTTCAATTGGTTTTTTTCAGAACTCTAGTAAAATATAGGTACTTAAAAAAAGCATTAAATGATAGCCAAAATAAGATACTGAGATCCCTTTGATTAGATGAGTTTATATTTGTATTTGTATAACCTTTAAAAGCAAGGCCTTCAAAGCATGATGTTTCAGATAAAATAGTATAGATATATAGCTTTAATGGTATATAATACCATATTAAGTATGATTTGCATGAATAATTTCTGAAAAAAGTAATAAAAAAATATTTCGGAGAATTATATTCTATTCCCCGAAATATGAGCTAGTAGTTCATTTTACTTTATCTGTCACCTTTAAAATATATAAAAAAACAGGTTCATTGCATGAAGGAAAATAAAATATCATAATCCCCCTCTCATCAATATAATTTCTTTCTTTTTAAAGTTGGTTCCCTATATATTATCATCTTGATTCCGCAGTGCTGAAAAAAGCCTTTCGCTATCCCTTTTTTCCTTAGCTAAATGTTTTTCCCTCTTCTTTTCTTCTCTATGCTTATTAAATCTTATTATTATAAATGCTATGCCTATATTAATTAAGGCGAATATATCAGATTTAATAATCTGTTCTATGCTGTATCTGGCCTTGATATATGGGGCTGGAACTACTATATCATTTGACATTTTAACCCCTGTAAAGGAAGAAAGTATAGCTATTATGCATATAATTAAAATTATTGCACCTATATAACCATTCCTCGTATAAAAATTCTCATATAAATACTTGAAGGTAAAAATTATTGTAAAGCCAAATAAGCAGTAATTAAAAATCAAGACCAATGTATTCATCTTTTCACCCCATGCATCTGTAGTTTTCAATTTATAAGTATTTCTTTTATAGACATTCCCTTATTCTACTCCAGTATTTGAGCTTTTCGTCAATGGGAATAGCCCTGGCAGGACTGGAAGATGGCAGTTTAAATAGCTTCTTTTCATATAATATGTCTTTATCAATCTTTTTCATAAATAGCTGCTCAGCCTTTGAACCATTAAAAAATAAATACTCTATATTATTATATGTTTTAAAGAAGCTTGCAAAATCATTTACCCTTGGATTTTTTATATTTGAGTCCATGCTGCCTTCTCTATAACACTCACTTATAACATCCCAAATTCCGATTTTATTTTTTAACAAAAACTTTATTTTGTCGGTATAGCTCTCCTGAATCTCCTCATCAAATACTAAATAAATCAGCTTCCAAAATTGATTTCTAGGATTTCCATAGTATTGATTTATCTCTAGGGACTTTACACTAGGCATGGAGCCAAGGATTAATATTTTTGTATTTTTATCTATTATAGCATTAAATGCTCTAATATTCATTAATGTTTACCTCACTTTATTTTTTGAAATTCTTATAGGTATTTTAGGTAAAAGCCTCCAATACTTGCAACCTGGAGCTTGGAACTTGCAGCTTGCAGCTTTATCTCAACTAATTCAATTATCCGAATTTCTTTTTTGAATCCATCTAGAAATAAGTACTAATACGACTAATAGTACGACCCCTAAACCAAAATATATTAGACTCTCCTCTATTTCTTCTCCACTTACCACAGCACCACTCATAAATGTAAGGGTGACAGTGCCTGGAATCATGAAAACCGATGAAATCAATATATATGTTTGAAATTTCATTTTGGAAAGTCCATAGGCAAAGTTTTGCAGACAAAATGGAAAAATCGGTACCAGCCTTGTTACTATTAACATCTTCCAACCCTGTTTCTCAACACCTTCATCTATCTTTTGAAATTGTTCATTATCCTCTGCCCAGCCTTCAACCATGTCTCTTGCAGCATATCTGGCAATTAAGAAGGCTGTAGAAGCCCCTGTGATTGAGCCAATTAATGCATAAACAGCCCCCATAACTGGTCCAAATGATATTCCCGCCAGTACTGTTACCGGTACTCTAGGTAAAAAAAATAGACATACCGACGTATAGAGTAAGATATAAACAATTGGTCCTAATATGCCAAAGCCCGATATCCAATCCTTCAAGCCTTGGATGTTCTCAATGCTTATGGAGTCAAAAACACCTAAAATATTTAGTAAAAGTACAACTAATACTATTATTCCCACTATTACAGTTATTTTTACAAGGCTCTTTTTATTATTCTTTTTTGCCACAACAGCACCCCTATTCAATTATAGATGTGTGACTAAGAAACTTAACCTTTTCTAGAAATATTTCTTAAGGCAAAACTACAATGACTATTTGGCTAACAGCTAACGGCTGACAGCTCACAGCAAAACATTGAATGTAAAACTTCTCAGTCACACATCTATATATAGAAATTTCTAAGTATATCTTAATTTATAGATATATGTGAATTAATGTGCATATATGTATAAATTAAAGTTTTAACTGAAATCTCTATCAGCAATTCCAGTATTTATCTTATACCCCAAGTCCGTGCAATTAATAAAAAAAAGAGAGTATTTGACTCTCTTCAGGCTGTTGACAAACCCGAATTTCTTCGTTGGTGCTTCAAGTGGGAACTCTTACGTATTTCTTTATACGCTGCGACCTCTCACTTTCAGCACGCCTCGAACTTCAGATTTCTCAACAGCCTGTCATCTTGTTGACTTTGTCAACAATCTGAAGAGAGTATTTGACTCTCTTCTGTGGACCTTACCTTTAGGGGATATATCTGAATGGTTAGTTCTTTCTAGTATATACACTGTATATTATTCAGATACATATCTTGCCAGTAGTTGGATTGTATTAAGTATGCCATCTATATGGGTACGCTCCATAGAATGTGATGCATGTACTCCGGGACCAATTAATGCTCCTCTAATATCATTTCCTCCACCAAGGGCAGCAGATACATCGGAAGCATAGTTGGGATATACATCTACAGCATAATCTATTTTATTTTTATTTGCTATATCAACTAACCTTGATACTATATGATAATCATAGGGGCCTGAGGAATCTTTAGCACATATTGATACCTGATTCTCCTTACAATTTAAATCATCACCCATTGCACCCATATCTATAGCTATAAGTTCATCAATATCCTTTGGTATATAGGATGAACCATGACCTACTTCTTCATAGGTTGAAATAAAAATCCTCAGATTATTTTTAGGAGTTATATTCTGAGATTTTAGTAATTCTAATAATCCAAAAAGAGCAGCTACTCCAGCTTTATCATCTAAGTGTCTCGACTTGATAAATCCATTTTCCATTATTGTAGTTCTTGAGTCAAAGGATATATAATCTCCCGGAGCAATCCCTAGAGCCTTTACATCATCTTCTGACTCCAGTAGCTCATCAATACGAACTTCCATATTTTCTTCTTCACGTTTTTGGCTTTTAGCCTCTGAATATACATGTACTGATGGCTTAGTTGTAAGTACAGTACCATCAAATATCTTACCGCTTCTAGTATGTATTTTACAGTATTCACCCTCAACTGTAGACATCATGTATCCGCCTATGGGTGTGAATCTTATGGTCCCTGAGCTTTTAATAGCTCTAACCATGGCACCCAAGGTATCTACATGTGCTGAAAGGCCTATGGTATGGTCTGCATTTTTTCCCAGTACAGTAATTATTCCACACCCTTTTTTTGTTCTTTCAAAGCTATACCCTAAGTCAATACTCTTTTTTTCAATTTTCGCCATTATATTATGACAAAATCCACTTGGACTTGGAGTTGTAAGGAGCAAATTCAACATATCCAGCAAATAATCTTTATTAACCCTATACTTCATAGTGCCCTCCCTTAGAACTTTTCTTTTAAGCTAAAATATTAATGATGTATTACGAGGATAGATTTTCTAGACTCAATACTATAAATTATATCAATATAGTCTCAACATTGGAAGCTTTTAGGGAAAACAATATGAAATAAAGGGTGGAAGTTTAAGGGCATAAAGCAAAGGTAGTAGACTTTTAGATAAAAATCTACCATCTCCTCTTTTATATCTCTATTCTATTTCTTCCAAATTGTTTTGCTCTATAGAGCAGTTTATCTGCCTTTCGTATAAGCTGAGAAGCGTCCTCATCTACTAGTGCACCTACACCGCCACTTATGGTAACCGCTAATTCATCATTAATGCGTATATATTCCATAATATTTTTCCTTATTCTCTCGCCTACAGCATAGGCATTTTCTCTATCGGTATCTGGTAATACTATAAGGAATTCTTCTCCACCATACCTTCCAACCACATCACCTTCTCTAAGCATTTCTTTTAGTATAGAGGAAACCTTTGTTAAAACTTCATCTCCCACTTGATGCCCGTAGCAATCATTAATTCCCTTAAAATGATCTAAGTCCAGCATAATAATCGCCATATTCTTTGAGGCTTCCTTTGATTGCTTAACTATATCTGATAATCTTTCAACTACATACTTATGGTTATATAATCCTGTTAATCCATCGGTAATAGCCATTTGCTCAAGGAGCTTATTATTTATATTCAGCTCCTCAAGAAGCTTTTCCCTTTCTATTCCAATCCTCTTTCTTTCCTCTATTTCAGCTTTAAGCTGTTCATTCTTGAAATTAATTTCTCTAGTTCTCTCTTCTATTTTATTTTCAAGATTAAGGTTTAGCTCCTTAATTTTTCTATACATCGAAGCATTTTCAATGGATATAGCAGCTTGTGCAGTTAATAGCTCTAATACCTCAATTCTTTCAGAGGTAAAAACACCGGTAATTAAATTATTCTCCAAATATAGAATTCCAACAAGCTTACTTTTATGTATGATAGGAATACTTAAAATGGACTTTGGCCTATAGTTTTTAATATAAAAATCGTTTGCAAACTTTGAATCCCTTGATCCATCATCTAGAACGATACTTTTCTCGGTTCTACTTACATAGTTAATTATTGATATAGGTGCCTTTAATTTCTTTTCCCCTATATCTGGTAACCTTACTTTTACAATATCCTGCCTTACTACTCCTTCAGCCTTTATAAAGAATTGTCCATGCTTTTCCATGAAAAGCAGACCTTTTTGTGCACCCGCATTCTCTATGGCAATTTTCATTAGATTCTCTAAAATATTTTCTAAAACCAATTCCTTTGAAATAGTATGTGATGCCTTCATTATAGAATCTAGGTCCATGAAATCTGGATTGGTACTGTTTGTAGAAATAGTAGAAATCAGCTTTCTAGTGCCTAATGCTCTCTTTATTCCGTCCTTCCATACAGTAGGTGCAAGATCAAAATATGTATTATTTATATCGTTTACCTTTGAAATTGCCCCCCATTCCTCATATACATGTATTGCTTTTTCTATATAGGCTTCACCGATTAAATCAAATTCTTTACTAAAATAGAGTTTTGCACTCAATTCACTTCCAATTGCAACGTTTTGCATGTATTCATTTTCAAACGCAGCTTTTGTTCCTTGATTAAAAAACATAACTGCTCTTTGGTTATTACCTTTAATGCGGGCAATTTCTCCCTCCACTATTAGATATTTATGAAGAAAATTATCTCTGCAATTCTTTGACCACTTTTTCATCTTTCTTTGATTTTTCTTTAAAATAGACATGTATTTAGCTTTTTCCTCGGGGGAGGCAAGATTATACAGGGCAGTTAATGTCAATGAATAATAGAAGTAATAATCTGTGCTGTACAGTAAACCCATTGCTCCTGCAATATACTTTTTAGAAATATCTGCTGCTTTTAGGGCTTCTTCATAGTCTCCATTTAAATATGCAAGCTGCAGCTTTGTCACATAAAATAAAGCCTTCACCGCATCTATATTACATTCTTTAATCTTCTTTTCAAGTACTTTTTCTTCTGAAGCATTTTGATTGAGCTCTATTATATCATTGCTGCGAAGCCGTAATATGGCCTGTCTAATAATCATGTAAATATATGA
>JANQEZ010000329.1 GCA_028278115.1 Clostridia bacterium | reverse complement strand
ATAAAAGCATTTAATTCCTTGAGGAAAGTCAATTCTCCAATATTTAATTTATACTCAAAATCTTCATTTTTAATCTTGTTTTTTGTCACTTCCTTAACTTTAATATCTATACTATTATACCCAAGCCTAGCAATGATATGCCCGGGTAAATCTATCTTTAACCCAACTGTTTTTTTGTCTGCAAGCTTTATTACACTATCTATATGGGCTGATGCTATTTCCTTTAAGTTTCCCTTCACCTTTTCAACAGCAGACCTAAGGACTCTTTTCTTTATGGCTATATGTAGTTTGTTGAATTTCTTTATATCTAAACTGCAGATTTGCTTATCCTTTGATATGTTTACATCCTTTAATTTTTTTTCTGCTTCTTCTATAAGATAATCTCTATCATCTCTAAGCAAATTTGCACTTCTCCATAAAGTGTCAATAATACGTGAATTAAAATTTTCTTCTATATAGGGTAAAAGCTCTAGTCGTATTTTATTCCTAGTATAAATGGTTTCTAAATTGGTTTTATCCATTCTGGGATTAAGCTTGTATTTTTCACAATAGGCCTCAATTTCTTCTCTACTTATATCCAAAAGAGGTCTAATTATTTTTCCATCTCTTTTATAATCTATTGCAGCCAAGCCTTCAAGTCCTGAGCCTCTCATAAGCCTCATGATAACGGTTTCAGCTTGGTCGTTTCTATTCTGTGCCACTGCTATTTTTGTTGAACCTGTTTTTTTAAGTACTTTAGCAAATAATCTATACCTCAGCTCTCTACCTGCTTCTTCAAAGGTTATGCTATTTTCTTCACTGTATTTATTAACGTCACGGGAGAATATAAAGGATTCTACTGCTAGGGTTTTGCAAAACTCTTTCACGTACTCAGCGTCTTTTTTAGATTCTATTCCTCTAAATTGATGATCTAAATGAACAGCAAAAATATTGAGGTTCTCCTTCTCCCTCAACCTCCAAAGAAGATGTAAAAGACATATGGAGTCCGGTCCTCCAGATACACCCACAACAATTCCTTCATTTTTTTCTATCAGTTCATTTCTCTTAATAGTATCTAAAAACTTTTCCATGATGTTCATAACTGTTTTCTCCAAAACATATTATTCTTTACTGCATTATTTTAATCACAACAATTAACATGATAACAAAGCTAATAAGTGATCCAAGGAAAAAGGTATTAATTATTAGGTTAACTCTATTATTATATCCTATTTTCTTTTTATAGCGAAGGGTTTTATACATTTTTTTTAGTTCTTTTATAAACTCATGAAATTCTAATTTCTTTTGCTCTAATCCTCTTTGTAGTAATTTGGTAAGTTCTTTATCTATTTTCTTTCTTTTAAGCCCATGTATTATATCTCTAATTGACATATTTGATAATTTACTCTCGTTTTTGAAGATTAAATTTACAAGCATCATTGATATTGAAAACAAATCGTACTTCGTATCGGCTCTCCTTGAGCCCATATTCCATTTGGCTCTATCATACAGGGGGGTAAATTCCTTTACACTTGAGCCAATTGGCACTATCCCTCCTAAGTCAATGACTTTAATTTCGCCATTTTCTCTATCTATCATGACATTCTCAAGCTTTAAGTCGCCGAATATAAAACCCTTATTATGAAGTTTATTGATCATTTCACCAATTATTATTACTATTCCAACTAATTCTTTTAAATTCAGATTATTTTTTATAATATATTCCCTAAGATTCTCTCCCTTTATGTACTCTATAACTATAAAATAGTAGATTTTCCCATCTTCTTCGTAATCATCTAATTCTATAGAGAGAGGAATAGAGCCTATATATATAAACCTATTAAGCATATCGGATTCCTTGGTGATGCTCTGAATATCTTCTGAAATCTTAAGTGCATAATATGAATTGCTTTTTATATCAAGAACCTTATACACTCTTCCAGTTCCACCCTTACCTAATAATCCAATAACCTTATATTTATTTCCATTCCATTTACCAGTAATTATCTTACCATGTAATTTCATTTTTATCCTCTCATATTAATATATTTAAAGCGGCTATATTATAATCAACTACTCTAAAAATTAGTGAATTCCAATGAAATTCTTCTTAATTTTTAATGAGTATGATTATGATTAGCCGCTTTAGCTTCAATTTAAGTTTAGACTATACTGTCTTCCAAAAGAGGTTCTTCTTCAATTATGTCATTGGATTTTGATGCTCTACCTGAGAATAATTCTATAGCCTTATATATGGCTGGAGCAGTTGGAGTTGTTCCATTTGTCCTTATATTACATATTTCATCTTTAATATATTCGATATCGTCTGTAAAGTCATTCACAATATTTGTCATTTCAGTTTTGGGACCAGGAAATGCGATTACAGCCACTTCACTTTTACCCTTCCTTCCCTTTAAGGAGTTCATTAGGTCTATAATGCTTTCCCTCGCCTTACTTATTTTAGATTTCATGCTTCCACTGCAATCCAATAGTATACAACACTTTATATGTATTTCATCACTCACATTTTCTATATACTCAACAAACTTATTTCTCCTCTTAGGCCTAATTTCATCTAGCTCCGCTCCTATAAGCTCCTTTAATTGTTTATTTACTACGGTATTGATTGTTTTGTTAACTGTTCTTTGGGTTAACATATGTAGTGTTGTACTCAAATTTTCAATATATGTCAGCTCCCATTCTCCACCACCGCTCGCAGCAATGTTTTGCACCTCTTCAATTGGTCCTTCGTCCTCCTCCAGTTTTTCTACAATACCAATAGCACTTACTATTATATTATTTCCCACAGCTTCCTTAGCTGCTATTATCGGGTTTCCTCCCACGTTGGACCTTCCATCTGTTACTACTATAATCTGATTGACTTTCATCTGTTCCATAATCAACCCCCTAATTTGAATTTGAAAGATTAACCCAGATTACTCATAGAAGCTTTAAAGGAGTACAAGCAATTTTGAATTGCATATGAGTAACCCGGGGTTAAATATATGATTACAATATATCCGTATCAATGTTTATCTATTAGTTTAGTATATACAAATTAGAATTGTTTTATACCTAGCTTAAAAACAAAGGTTTCAGAGACTTAGGGAAGGACAAAGGCGTTTGGCAATCCTTTGTAGTTCTAAGTTTTAAGTTCTAAGTTTTACGATATCTTTAACAAAGCAAAGGTGGCTGAGGATGGGTTAAAATCCTTACCAAAACTTAAAATGCTTGAGCTTTTATGCAATAAAAAAGTGACTTTAAGGATAATGCCCTAAGTCACTTTTTCTTATAAGATTTTAAATCAAAGGTTCTGACCACAGCCTAGCAGCCCACAAAGGACATTGTCCTTTGAGTCTATTATTCTCCGGATACTGATAGTTCTTTTATCTTCAAAGATGGTGAGCCTATATATACACCGCCAGGTAATGCAAATTTCAAATCAGTTCCTATTTCTATTATGCTTTTTAGTATATCATAAAAATTCCCCGCAATTGTGATCTGATTCACTGGCCTTGATATTTTACCCTTTTCTATTAAGAAGCCGTGGGCAGATAATGAAAAATCTCCCGATACTGTATTTACACCGGAATGGAGTCCTTGAAGCTCAATTATCATTATTCCTTTTTCTACTGTGCTTATCATTTCTTCTAATGAAGCCCTTCCTTTTTCTATGTACATATTGCTGGGTGCAATGGATATTGGAGATTTGTAGGAGCCCTTATATCCATTGCCCGTTGATTTTATCCCGTCTTTTTTCGCAGTTTTAAGATTATGAAGATAGGTCTTGAGTATGCCCTTTTCGATTATTTTCTTTCTTTTGGCGGCAACACCCTCTCCGTCAAAGGACTTTGAGGCAACTCCACCCTTCATAAAGGGGTCATCAACTAAAGAAATTATATCATTTGCTATTCTCTCATCTATCCTATTATTTAGCTTGGAAAGACCTTTTTGAACATTTTCAGCTGAAAATATAGTGCTGTAGGCTTCAAGCAGGTTGGCGGCAGCATCATTTCTAAGGATTATTGGATAATTGTCAGATTGTATACTCTTTGCTCCAATTAGCTGCTTTCCTTCTTTAACAGCCTCCAAAGCTAAGGCTTTAGCACCAAAATCCTTAAAATCATTGGAAACTAGATATTTCCAAGCTGTTTTAACTGCTTCTCCATCCTTAACCATTACTGATACGTATGCATATGCAATATTTGATTTATTCTCAAGGTCTAAGCCCTTTGTATTAATCAAAAGCTTATATACTTTTTCTTCTGCGAAAATACAGTCATTAACGGCTTGAACCGCTTCGTCCGCCTTTAATGCTTCTTCTTCCATCAATTTTGTGAAGTTTACCTTTTCCACATTGGAAACCTTCTCTAAATCTTCATTAAAGCTGTTAAGTTTTTCGTATTCTTTAGAACCTTCAAAAATATACTCCTCGTCATCACTATCTATAACCTTCGCATTATCTATGACTTCTTTTATGAGCATATCAATAGAGCTGTCATCAATCTTCTCTGTATATGAATATCCCATTTTATCGTTATAGACTCCTCTAAAGGACAATCCCCTTTCATCAGAGATATTATAATCGTCTATGTTTCCTTTAAATACCTTTATACTAAGCTTCTTTTTAGCTTGAATAAAGACTTCCATATCCATTATTCCTTTTTCCTTACCGCCTTTGAAAAGAGCTTTAACAAATTCTCTAGTATTCATTATTTGGCCTCCTTTCTTCCACCAACGGTTATAGATTGTACTCTAACTGCTGGTTGACCAACGTTTACTGGCACAGCTCCACTTTTGGACCCACACATTCCCTGACCATGGCTTAAGTCATTGCCCACCATATCTATTTTATGGAGTATTTCTGGTCCATTTCCGATTAATGTAGCTCCCCTTACAGGTCTGCCTATTTTGCCATTTTCTATTAAATAACCTTCTCTAACTGAGAAATTGAAATCTCCAGTTGCAGTATTAACTGAGCCTCCACCCATATACTTTGCATATAAACCGTACTCTGTATTTGCAATCATCTCTTCTAAACTGCTTTTACCTGCTGCTATATAGGTGTTTGTCATCCTTGACGTAGGGGCATATTTATAGGATTCTCTCCTTCCAGAGCCTGTGGAATCCATACCCATTTTTATTCCATTCAATTTATCTACTAGGTATCCTTTGAGAACTCCATTTTCTATAAGTACATTCTTTTTCATAGGTGTTCCTTCATCATCAATATTCTGAGAGCCCCAAGCATTAGAAATAGTTCCATCATCTATTGCTGTCACTACATCGTTGGCTACTTTTTCTCCAATTTTACCTGTAAATACCGATGTGCCCTTAGAAATGAATGTGGCCTCCAATCCGTGACCACAAGCCTCATGGAATATAACGCCCCCAAAACCGTTATCTATAACCACCGGCATCTTTCCACTTGGAGAAACATCGGCAAAAACCA
>JANQEZ010000319.1 GCA_028278115.1 Clostridia bacterium | reverse complement strand
CATATTAGAATATTTAGTAAGAATTTCTAAGGATAGTTTACTATTCGTTCTTTGTACCTATACCGATGGAGAGAGCTATGGAATTAATGACTTTTTAATTAATGTACGCAAAGAGGCAAATACTAAGTTTATTCAACTAGGCAAATTGAACTTTGAAGAAACTTCTATTTTCCTGAAAAATATCTTGGGAATGGACCATAAACCATTAAAACTGACTACAAAAATAATGGAAGAAACCAGCGGCAACCCAAGGTATGTTGAAGAAATAGTTAAAAGCTTATTTATGGACAAACAAATTATGATTAGCTTAAAAAGGGTGTGGATGGCTGACATAGATGATGTATTTAATTTAGAATTGCCATCAAGCATTGATGATGCAATATTAAAATCTATACATTCTTTAGATGACAATACAAGAATGGTATTGGATTATATATCTATTTTCCACTCTCCCGTATCTCTGCAAACCATATGTAAGATAGTTGATTTAGACCAAAATGAAATTATTAGGGTTCTAGTTGACTTGGTGACTCTTAGAATAATCAATGAAAAATTTGAGGATTGGGGATATTCATATGATTACTATGATAATCTGATAAAGAAATATGTATATAGCAACGTTGGTGAAAAAGAGAAAAAGAAATATCACCTTAAAGCTGCAAATGCCTTGGAGGATTTCTATATAATTGAAGGTAGAGATTACACTGTTGAACTAGTTTATCATTTTACAAATTGTGATAATTATGATAAAGCGATAAAGTACTGTATTAAAGCAGCAGAAAAAATGGAGCTTCTTCATATATATAATCAAGCTTTAGTATTTTATAATAGAGCAATAGAGCTTCTGCAAGAATATAGAGATATAAATTCTCTAGTATATGTACTGATGAAAATGGGTAATATTCATATTCTTACCGGAGAAATTGAGAATGCCTTTGGTATTTATACAAGAGTCCTTGAGATTTCAAAGGAATATAAACTAGATAAGCATCTTATTGACTCTCAAAACAAATTAGCATTTATTCATTCCTATAGAAACGAAGCTGATATTGCAACAAAACTGCTTGATGAGGTGCGTGTATTAGCAAATAAACTTAGCTATGTTGAAGGAGAGCTTGAAAGTGGGCTTCTTCATTGTAGACTAATTGCAAATAGTAAAACACATCCTGACTTAAATGGCTTACTGAATAGATATATTAAAATGAGCTTAAATCATTCAATGTACTGCTATACAGGAGAATTCTTTAATGAAAAGGGGAAACTCAGCTATGAAGCAGGGGAAATTTCAAAGTCAGAATATTGCTTTGAGCAAAGTATTTTATTCTTTGAAAAAATAAATAATAATATTAGAACAACAAGCCCCCTCAACAATCTAGGTGTGGTCTACTTAGAAGCATATAAAAATATTTCAAAGGCAAGAGAGTATTATAATAAAGCACTTAGCTTGTTTGAAAAATATAATTATATTACAGACAAGGGCATATTTTTAATGAATATAGGTGAAACATATCATTATGAGGATAATTACAGCTTTGCTATTTCATACTTCAATAAAGCAGTTGATTTAAGTATAGAAATCGGAGATAATAAGATATTATTTGCCTCCTATTTTCATTTATGTGTCACTTATTTAAATCTATATCAATACGATAAAGCATACTTTTATTTAAAAAAAATAGAAGTAGAATTTGAAAATTATATCAGAAGAGACGTATACTTCTATGATTATTACCTTATACATATAAACTTTTATACCAAGACCCATAATTATTCCCTTGCTTATAAATGGTATAATGATTTTTTTAGAGCAATAGATAATAAAAGAGTAGATTTTGACTTAGAATTAAAGATATTAGAGCTTAAAATGTATAACATTCAATCGGATTTTCATCCCAATAAATCTATTGACATTGAAGAAATAAAAGACTTTCTATATGAGAATCTTGGTAAGCTTAAATTGCAGTCAATAAGAAATTTTCTAATGGAACTTATATATATATTAGTTGAAAAAAATCAAAATACTCATGCTAAATATTTCATTAATTTGGACGAAGAACTAGTATCTGAATTTGATACAGACTTATTAAAATTAAAAAGGAGTTTTATCTTAGGTCTTTTTGCAGATAATAGAATTGAGTATTTTAAAGACTTATTAAATAAATTAGAAGATGTGGAGCTGTATGAATATGAATGGAAAATATTTAAAATCCTTGGTGATGAATACTATGAGAAAGATGATTATTTCAATGCATTAAGCAATTATATAGCATCACTGGATATATTAAAAAATTTAACTTTTAGAATTCCTGATGGATTAAGGGAAAGCTATATATTTGGAGACGATATAAAATGTATAATAAAAGAAAGAATTGAGGATTTAAAAGATAAGATTAATGGGAAGGATAGTGCTAGGCATTTCAAGTCAACTAAAATCAAAGAAAGCAGAAATATTGAAAGCTTTTTTGAATTCTCTGACCTTAGCACATTTTTTAATAATAAAGAATTCATGAAGTCAGTGTATAATGAGTCTAGAGAAGAGTTATCTATAGAAATAACTGAACTTAAGCACCTTATTCAGAATTTGCAAAGAGATGAGCTCTATAATATTCAGCTAATATTAAAGTACTGCTCTAGACTATGCTTAGCAGAACGTGGTTTCGTTTTCATAACCGACGCTCATAACGAAATTCAAGAAGTAATAAATATTGGAAACTATGAAAACACCAATGATGTGAGGGATGTCATAAAAACTGTTATTAATAGTGGCAAGGAAATAATAATTACAAATCAAAATCAATTTAACCACAAAAGCTTTAAGTATAATGAAATTAAATCCTTGATTTGTATTCCAATTAAGAATGTTAATAAGGAAAATTTCTTTAAAAATAGTCTTAAGCATAGAAGAAAATATGAAAATAAATTATATACCAAGGAGATTGCTGGATATCTATATTTAGATACAAAGAGGGTCTTCAATAATTTTACATATGAAACCTATGAGAAATGCTATTTGTTAATCAACCTTTTATATGTTATGATTCAAAACTATGAATTAAAAAGAATATCTAGTATAGATAAATTGACAAATGTTTACCTTAGAAAGCATATAGAAGACTTATTTAATAAAGAGCTGATGTATGCAAAAAAGAATGGGCTGAATTTGTCAGTTGTTATGTGTGATATTGATAAATTTAAACATATCAATGATTTTTATGGTCATAGAAAAGGTGACGAAGTATTGGCTAATATAGGAAAGCTACTAAAGAATAATCTTAGGAAAGCAGATTTGATAGGAAGATATGGTGGAGAGGAATTTATTATCATACTTCCCGAAACCAATGATAAAGAAGCATATATAGTTTGTGAAAAGCTTAGAACAGTTATTGAAGATTTAAGGATATTTAGTAATGGTATGGAGCTAACTATGAGTTTTGGAATATCATCCTTTTCAAAGCATGGTAAAAGCGAAGAAGAATTGATAGAAAAAGCTGATCAAGCCCTATACAAATCCAAAAAAAGCGGCAGGAATAGAACTACTATTTGGGACAAAAATATTGGATATGATAAGCATAGATATGATAAGCTGGCGGGAATAATAACTGGTAATACATCTACAGACCATAGAAATGTTAATTTTATTATTGATATTATAGAACTACTAAAGAATTCCTATGATAAATCCGACAAACTATTTAAGGTCCTTGGATATCTAATCGAAATAACAGAAGCTCAATATGGAGCTGTTTTTGAAGTTCAAGATGGTGAGATAAAGAATATATATCCAAGGAAAAGGTCAAGTAATGACTGGATATATGACTATAAGTTTAATAAGGAATTAATAAATGAGTTTATTGATAAAAAAGATGGAGATTTTTTCATCGATTGGAATGATACTTCTAGCACCGATTCCTTTACAGGTGTTCCTATATGGAATTCCTTTGTGGTAGTGCCGCTAGTTATCAGTGATGTTCAAAAGGGAATATTACTGTTGTCTGTACCAATAAATGAAAAAGAATTCGATTTTAGCATGTTTAATTTAGTTAATTCATTAAGTGGAATAATGGCATCTATGCTATAAATAAAAATTCAAGTACTATAAGGGGTGAAAGTATGAGCGTTACTATTAAAGACGTTGCAAAAAAAGCCAACGTATCTATCTCAACTGTCTCAAGAGTAATTAATGATTCAAAGCCTGTTAGTGATGAGATTAAGCAAAGGGTATTAAAAGTTATAGAGGAAACAGGGTATACTCCAAACCCTGTTGCTAGAAGCCTTGTAATGAAAAAGAGCCAGCTTATAGGAGTTATTGTGCCTAATATATCAAACTTTTTTATTGGTGAAGTTTTAAATGGTATTGAAGAAATAGGTAAAATGTATAATTACGATATTTTACTTTGTAATACCTATGGAGAGCTTAAACAAGAGCTTAGATATCTTAATCTACTAAAGTCTAAGCAGGTTGAAGGAATCATTTTTATGACATGGGAGCTTAAAGAGGAACATAAGAAGTTCTTTAACGAAGAAGATATACCTATTGTAATGGTCAATAGAGATACATCAGACGTTAATATAACATCTGTTTGTATAGACCATCATCAGGCTGCCTATGAGATGACAAAGTATCTAATAGAAAAAGGACATGAGAAAATTGCACTAATAAGAGGCGGCATTGGAAACTATGTTTTTGGAATAGACCAATATGAGGGGTATGCAAAGGCAATGAAGGAACATAACCTTGGAATTGATGAAAGTCTTATTAAGAATTGTCAGTTTAAATTGGAGATGTCCTACGATGCCGTACAGGAAATGATTGATGATGACATCTTGCCAACTGCCATATTTGCTACAACAGATTCTATGGCATTTGGGGCCATCAATTGTCTTATCGACAACAATTTTAAAGTGCCTGAAGACGTTTCCGTAGTAGGCTTTAATGATATTAAGCTAGCTTCAATATATAGACCCAAATTAACAACAATAAGACAGCCTATATATGACATCGGTGCTGTTGCCATAAGGGTAATAATTAAAAAGATTAAAGGTGAAGAAATAAAAGAGAATATTTTTACTCTGCCCCATGAATTGGTTGAAAGGGATAGCTGTAGAAGCATTAAGTAAACAGCATGGTATATTTTCATATCTCCTGACTAATAATAAATTTAGTAGGAGGTGAAATCTTGAAAAGAGTAGCTGTTGAAAAGACATTAACAAATGTAAAGGAATATTTACAAGAGCAAGGGTATACAGTGGAATGGTTAGAAAACAATAAAGATAAAATTAATTCCTTTGACGCAATAGTAGTTACAGGACAAAATAGTAACTTTTTAGGTATGCACGATACAGAAACAAAGGGAACTGTAGTATATGCAAGGGGATTGACACCTCAGGATGTACATAAAGAACTTCAAAGTACTATAGAATAAATAAAACCTCCATATCGGAGGTTTTATCATTATATTTTACCTTGAGTTTATATATAAATTTTGATAGTATAGTATAGACCTATTAGGTCGACATAATACATAGAACTTACAACTTTGAACTTATAACTCAATAAACAGACAGGTGATTATATGATTATAAAAGAATTTTTGCCTATAAACAAAGATGATATGGATAAAAGAGGATGGGAAAGATTAGATTTTGTACTGGTTTTAGGTGATGCCTATGTAGATCATCCAAGCTTTGGAGGAGCCATAATCTCTAGAAGTCTTGAAAACGCAGGATTTAAAGTGGGTATAGTAGCTCAGCCCGATTGGAAGAGCACTAAGGATATAAAACGGTTTGGCAGACCTAGATTGGGTTTTTTGATAACTGCTGGAAATTTGGACTCCATGGTAAATCACTATACGGTCAGTAAAAGATTAAGGTCTAAGGATTCCTTTTCTCCCGGTGGTAAAATGGGACTTAGACCAGATAGGGCCACTATAGTGTATTCTAATTTGATAAGACAGGCATATAAAAAAATGCCTATTATAATTGGCGGTGTTGAAGCCAGCTTAAGAAGATTTGCCCATTATGACTATTGGAGTGATAGGGTTAGAAAATCTATACTCATAGATAGTACAGCTGATTTACTAGTCTATGGTATGGGAGAAAACCAAATAATCGAAATAGCAAATAATCTAAATGATGGACTTGATATAAAATATATAAGACATATACCTGGGACATGCTATATTACCGATGACATAGAAAATGTATATGATTATAGAATAATTGCATCCTTTGAAGAAATACAAGAAAACAAGAGGAATTTTGCAAGGGCCTTTAGAATCCAATATGAAGAACAGGACCCAGTAACGGGCAAGGTATTAGTTCAAAAGCATAGGAATAATTATCTTGTTCAAAATCCCCCTGCTGTGCCCCTTACACAGACACAATTGGACAATGCATATTCTTTGCCCTATATGAGGAATTACCACCCATCATATGAAAAGCTTGGGGGAGTACCGGCTATAAGAGAGGTTAAACACAGTATAATCAGCGAGAGAGGCTGCTTTGGAAATTGCTCCTTTTGCTCACTTACATTTCACCAAGGACGGATTATCAGAAGCAGAAGTCATGGGTCTATTATAGATGAAGCAAAGAAGATAACTGAGGATAAGGACTTTAAGGGCTATATTCACGATGTGGGAGGTCCTACAGCTAACTTTAGACATGCTGCATGTGATAAACAGCTAAAGAAGGGAGCATGTAAGAAGAAGCAGTGCTTATTTCCAAATCCATGTGGAAATCTTAAAATTGATCATAAGGATTATTTAGAGCTTCTAAGAAAGCTTAGGGAGCTTCCAGAGGTAAAAAAGGTCTTTGTTAGATCAGGTCTTAGATATGATTACATAATGGCTGACAAGGATGAAGAATTTTTAAAAGAGCTTTGCATGCATCATGTAAGCGGCCAATTAAAGGTTGCTCCAGAGCATGTATCAAACGAAGTTTTAAATCTGATGGGTAAGCCTGGAAGGCAAGTTTATGAAAAATTTGTTAATAAGTTCTATGAGATTAATGAGGAAATAGGTAAAAAGCAATTTATTGTTCCTTACTTAATGTCGAGTCACCCAGGCAGCACTTTAAAATCAGCAATAGAACTAGCGGAATATTTAAGGGATATAGGATATTACCCGGAACAAGTACAGGATTTTTATCCCACACCTGGAACTCTATCCACCTGTATGTATTACACTGAAATAAACCCATTAACCATGAAGCAGATATATGTTCCAAAGAGCAAATTAGATAAAGCAATGCAAAGAGCATTGCTCCAATATAGAAGTCCTAAAAATTATGACTTGGTTGAAAAGGCACTAATCCTTGCAAAGAGAGAGGATTTAATAGGTTTTGGACCAAAGTGTCTAATAAGACCGAAGCATAAAGAAGGGTTTAAAGGCAGGAAAGGCAACGACAAATCAGCTAAAAGTAATAAAGTAGGTAAAGGCAACAATAGGTATAAAGGCAATAAGAAACATGGAAAGAGAAAACCATCAAGGAAAAAATAGATAATATTGACACATGCTGTATAAACTACGTATAGTATGTGTCTTACCTTTTTAAGGAAAAAATCGTTGTATTAATATACAGAGTATGTTATAATGACTTTTAAGTTTATGAGGAATAAACAAATGTGTGCAACTAAAGCACATAGGAGGCTAATATGAAAAATAAATATCTAGTAATTGATAAAAAAATCTTACCAGATGTTTTTGAAAAGGTATTGAAGGCAAAGGAAATAATTAGAAGCGGAAAGGTTAAGGGAATAACAGAGGCAGTTAAAAATGTAGGCATAAGCAGGAGCACATTCTATAAATATAAAGACTATGTTTTTACATTGTCCGAGGGTAATTTAGGGAAAAAAGTAACAATATCGCTTCTTCTAGAACATGAAACAGGAGTCCTATCGGATCTTTTAAATCATATTGCTGACAAGAAGGTTAATTTATTAACGATAAATCAAAACATACCAATAAATAACATAGCTAATGTTAGTATAACATTTGACATATCAGAACTCAGTATAGATTTTGATATGCTAATGGATGAAATCAAGAACTCTCCAGGAGTAATAATGACAAATCTAATAGCTATGGGATAGGAGGAGTTTAATATTGAAAATAGCAATTCTAGGAATGGGTAATGTAGGAACAGGAGTTTATGAAATATTACAGGAAAATAAAAGTGAAGTATGTAGATATTTGGATAAGGAGATTATCCCATCGAAGGTTTTAGTTAGGACATTAAATAAAGATAGAAAGCTTGATATAGATGATAAAGTACTGACCGATAGATTCGAGGATATTTTAGAAGACCAAGATATAAAGATTGTTGTCGAACTAATGGGAGGCATCGAACCTGCCTATGGATATATTAAAAGGGCAATAACCCATGGTAAACATATAGTTACTGCAAATAAGGCTGTAATAGCTACCTATGGTAAAGAGCTTGAAGAACTGGCTAATCAAAATGGAGTATTTATCAAATATGAAGCCAGTGTAGGAGGCGGCATACCTATTATAAGTACAATTATCGAGAGCCTAGCAGCTAATAAAATTCAAGAGATAGTTGGTATTATAAATGGCACTACAAATTATATTTTGAGTCAGATGACAAGGGAAAACCTAAGCTTTGAAGAAGCACTTAAGTTAGCTCAAGACAATGGTTATGCGGAGGCAGACCCTACATCGGATATAGAAGGTGAGGACGCAGCATTTAAAATTTCAATACTTACATCAATTTCCTATGGAATTAATGTGCCATCAGAGATCATTGAAAGAGAAGGCATTACAAAGGTACAAAAGAGTGATATTGAATATGCATCGGAACTAGGCTATAAAATTAAGCTTTTAGCAGTTTCAAAAAAACACGGAAACTCAGTAGAGATATATGTTCATCCAGCCCTAGTACCCAATAGCCATCCATTGGCATCCATAAACAATGAATTTAATGCTTTGTTTGTAAAGGGAAATGCCGTAGGTGAACTATTATTGTGTGGAAAGGGTGCCGGAGCACTGCCTACGGGAAGTGCGGTGTTAGCAGATATTTTATCGGTGGCTAAAGCTATAAAGAATGAAATAGGAAACGATTCAAAGATCAATGATACTGACAGCAATATAGAAATTAAGGGAATTGGTAAAAGTCAGTATTATATTCGTCTCCAAGTTATTGATAAGCCTGGAGTACTTGGAAAAGTTGCAATGATTTTTGGAAGTTATGGAATAAGTCTTGAATCGGTTGTACAAAAGGGTAGAGGTGAAATTTCTGTTCCTCTTGTATTCATAACACATGATATAGAAAAAGAAATATTAGACTCAGCTTTAAAAGAAATAATATCCTATAAATACGTTGAAAATATTGCCAGTATACTTAAGGTTGAAGGTATGTAAAATTAATATTTACGTATATATAAACAAAATTATACATAAAAATTAACTTCTATTATTGACTTTATACTCTAATGGGCATACAATAAATAGAAATCAAATAAAGAAATGTAAGTGGCGATGAAGGGTAGTAGTAAATAGTGTCTTGATTGCAGAGAGTCGGTGTAGGCTGAGAGCCGATATCGAGGATTGTTGAATCCGACCCTAAGCTGTATAGGGGTAAAAAACCTATACCGGTAGTTACCGTTAAATAATGAGACTGTATTTTTATGCGGTGAAGCAAGGTGGTACCACGTGGACTTATAATCCCCGTCCTTGACAAATGTCAAGGAGGGGATTTTTATTTTTTATTAATTATTGCCAAAGCTTTAGTAAGTATTTGGGAAAAGAAAATTATGAAGAATGGATGGTGATTACATGAAAGAGAAAAAGAAAGTATTGATTGCAGAGAGGGTAAACATAGCGGCCGTTAAGGAAGTATTGGAAAGAGAAGTAGAGGTTGATATAAAGCTGGATTTATCCAGAGAGAATTTATTAAAGGAAATAGGAAATTATGATGGACTTATAATCAGAAGCAGTACCATAGTCGATGAGGAATTACTTAGCTCGGCTAAAAAGCTTAAGGTAGTTGGTAGAGGGGGAAACGGTATAGATAATATTGATGTAGATGCTGCAACCAAAAAAGGAGTAGTTGTTGCAAATACACCTGATAGTAACAGCATATCTGCATGCGAGCTAACAATTGGGCTCATTATAGCATCATCAAGACATATAACCAAAGCAAATGATTATCTAAAATCAGGAAAATGGGATAGAAAGCGTTTTATAGGCTCAGAGCTTTACAATAAAACCCTGGGAATTATCGGACTAGGAAGAATAGGGGGATTAGTAGCGTCAAGGATGAAGGCCTTTGATATGAAAGTAATTGCATACGATCCATACATTCCTGACGAAAGATTTGAAAGGCTGGGTGTTATAAAGAGAGAAAAGCTAGAGGATTTATTACTTGAATCAGACTTTATTACAATACACACCCCTAAAACAAGGGAAACCATTGGCATGATTGGAGAAGAAGAAATAAAGAAGATGAAGGAAGGTGTTAGAGTCGTAAATGCCGCTAGGGGTGGTATAATAGATGAAGTAGCACTTTTAGCCGGTATGAAAAGCGGTAAGATCATTGGCTCAGGTCTTGATGTGCATGAAATAGAACCCTCTTATAATAATCCTCTATTTGACTTAGAAGGAACAGTTGTAACTCCTCATCTTGGTGCAAGTACTATCGAGGCCCAAGAAAATGTAGGTGAAGCAATAGCTAAACAGGTTTTATGTGCATTACAGGGAGAAGTGATTCCAAATGCAATAAATCTACCAACCCTTAATAGAGATGAATTAAAGGTAATAAAGCCATATTTAGAATTGATGGAGAAGCTAGGAAAGCTTTATTACCAGTTATATACTACTCCAATAGAAATAATAGATATAAATTACTATGGAAGCATTGCAAAGCAGGATGTAGAAATGATTACTGTAGCATTCCTTAAGGGTTTACTTGAGACTATAATTAAAGAGCGTGTTAATTATGTAAATGCTAAGTTAATAGCAGTAGATAGAGGAATAGTTATTAATGAAAGGAAGTATATAGAAAACTATAATGGCTACACAGACCTTATCAAGGACAAAATAAGGGCTAAAAACGAAGTATTTACTTTATCAGGAAATTTATCAACTAAAAACGAAGGAAGACTAGTCGAAATACTAGGCTTTGAAGTAGATGTAACACCGACTGAAAATATGTTAGTTATTAAAAACAATGACATTCCCGGTGTTATAGGTAAGATTGGTACAATTCTGGGAAATGAATCTGTAAACATTGCTTCAATGCAGGTAGGTAGAACCAAAATAGGTGAAGAAGCTTTGATGATACTGAATGTAGACAATGATGTGCCAGTTGAAACTGTTAATAGAGTCAATGAAATAGACAGCATCTTAACAGTAAAAAAAGTTAAATTATAGATTATTGCTAATACTATATATGTTTGACTTTGGAAATTTAACCTTTTTTAGGAATATTTTGCAGACCAAAACTACAATGCTTAATTTGGTTAACGGCTGACAGCTCACAGCAAAACATTGAAAGTAAAACTTCTCAGTCACACATCTATATGGATTTTCACTAAAAATTCAAAGTAATTATCACTTTAGCACGATAAAACACTAGTTTGCTAACAAATTTTGGACTTTTACAAAAAAATTGTAAACTTGTGAAGGGAAATTAATTTTAATAAAGAATAATTTAGACATGAGTTAAATAATAAAAATAATTCTATATTTTTGTAGCTTGTATTAACCTAGATTTTGAATTTTACACTTAAATTCCTATATAGGTATTTTAGGTAAAACTACAACTTATACACACCCCAAAATGCCCAGAATTATGGCATATTTGGGTCATGTATAAGTTAAGTTTTACTCTAAAAACCACATAAATGCGTTATATAGCATGACTATAAAATATGGATTTTGGAAAATAATATTTTAAAGGAGATGAACTCATGTCTATTATTTATATTGATGGAGAAAATTTAACTATTGAAGATGTTGTCAATGTAGCAAGGAATGGTAGTGAAATTGAGCTTACGGAGACAGCAGTAAAGAGAATTAAAGAATCAAGAAAAGTCGTTGATGAATTTGTTGACAATGGAAAAGTTGTATATGGGATAACTACAGGATTTGGAAAATTCAGTGATGTTGCCATTTCAAAGGAAGAGACAAAGGATTTGCAGACAAACCTCATAATGAGCCATGCCTGTGGGGTTGGACAGCCTTTGGACGAAGAAATAGTTAGAGCAATAATGCTTTTAAGAATCAACAACTTATCAAAGGGCTTTTCGGGAATAAGATTATCGACCCTAAGGGTTTTAATAGATATGGTAAACAAAGGTATTCATCCAGTTATACCTGAAAAAGGCTCATTAGGTGCAAGCGGTGATTTAGCTCCACTTTCCCATATGGTCTTAGTAATGCTTGGAATGGGTGAGGCAATTTATAAAGGGGAGAGGCTATCAGGTGAGGAGGCCATGAGGAAGGCGGAAATAGAAACCATTGAATTGACATCGAAGGAAGGCTTAGCCCTAATCAATGGTACACAAGTTATGACTGCTGTTGGTGCACTAGCTGTGTATGATTCAATAAAGGTAATGAAAATGGCTGATATAAGTGCTGCTATGACTTTAGAAGCACTTAATGGTATAACCGATGCCTTTGATTCAAGAATACATGCTGTTAGGCCTCATAAGGGTGAAGGAGACAGTGCTGCTAATCTTTTAAAGATAACTGATAAAAGTAAAATGACAACCAGACAAGGGGAAATCAGAGTCCAAGACGCATATTCACTAAGATGTACTCCCCAAATTCATGGGGGAAGCAGGGACGCCATTAAATATGTAATGAACAAAGTAAATATAGAGATAAATTCTGTTACTGATAATCCAATAATTTTTACCGATGAAAAAGACGTTATATCCAGCGGAAATTTTCATGGACAGCCTATGGCACTAGCCTTTGATTTCTTAGGAATAGCCCTTGCAGAAATTGCCAATGTATCTGAAAGAAGAATTGAAAGATTAGTAAATCCACAATTAAGTGGCTTGCCTGCATTCCTAACGGAAAAGGGAGGTCTTCACTCAGGATTTATGATTGCCCAGTATTCAGCAGCTTCTTTAGTTTCAGAAAATAAGGTTATGGCTCATCCAGCAAGTGTAGACTCCATACCTTCCTCTGCAAACCAAGAAGATCATGTAAGTATGGGAACTATTGCAGCAAGAAAGGCAAGGGAAATATTAGAAAATACAATAAATGTTTTAGCAATCGAAATATTATCGGCTGCCCAAGCCATAGATTTCAGTGAAAATAAGGCATTAGGAAATGGGACTAAAGTGGCATATGAAATCATTAGAAAAGAAGTTGCTGCCCTTTATGAAGATAGAGTAATGTATATAGATATAAATAAATGTGCTAATCTCATTAGAAAACATATTATTGTAAATGAAGTTGAAAGCAAAATAGGAAATCTTAATTAAATAGGGAAATAAAATATATAGAGATTCCAGTCAAAACTTTAACTTATACACATTAAAAATCCCTAGAAGCATCGGATATTTTAATATGTATAAATTAAGATTTACTATGGATTCTCTATAGATGTGTGACTGAGAAGTTTCACTTTCAATCTTTTGCTGTGAGCTGTCAGCCATTAGCTATTAGCCAAATAGGCATTGTAGTTTTGGCCTAAGAAATATTTCAAAAAAGGTTAAGTTTCTAAGTCACACATCTATATTAAGCTTTTATTTTCACTAAAAGTGAAATTTTGGTATAAATGTTGCGAGTATAATTACATAATAATATAGAAAACCCAATTAAGTGGTTTCTATGCAGAAAAATATTTTATTAGGAGGGACATTATTATGGATTTGATTTTTAAGAACGGGACAATAATCACTGCTGACAAAACTTATAAGGCTGATATAGGAGTAAAAAATGGAAAGATTGCGATGATTGGTGAGGATCTAAAGGATGAAGCTGTAAAGATAGTAGATATATCTGGAAAGTATCTACTGCCTGGTGCAATAGATGCCCATACACATCTGCAAATGCCATTTGGAGGAACTACCTCTGCTGACAGCTATGAAGCTGGAACCCGTGCAGCAGCTTGTGGTGGTGTTACAACTGTATTTGACTTTGTTATCCAAAGAAAAGGACAGGGCTTAATTGAAGCCGTTGAAGGTAGAAAAGATTTATGTGATCCTCAAGCCTGCGTTGATTATTCCTTCCATACAGCAATTACAGATTTAACTCCGGAAATATTAGATGAGTTTGAGAAGTCAGTTGAGTATGGTGTGCCTAGCTTTAAGCTGTTTATGGTTTATAAAAAAGAAGGATTAATGGTTGATGATGGTGTACTTGTTGCAGCACTTGAAAAATCAAGGGAAACAGGTGCTTTAATAGCTGTACATGCAGAAAATCCTGATGTTATTGATAAGAGAATAGAGAATTTACTTAGAGAAGGTAAAACTACACCTTGGCATCATTATGAAAGTAGACCAGAATTTGTTGAGGCTGAAGCTGTTAAAAGGGCAATTCATTGGGCAAAAAATGCTGATGCACCTCTCTATATAGTTCATCTAGCTGTTAAAGAAGGTTTAGACGAGGTTACAAAGGCTAGAGATGAGGGATATGAGATTTATGCTGAAACCTGCCCTCAGTATCTATATTTCACCAATGAGGTTTATAAAAGAGAAGACGCTAGAAAATGGGTTTGTTCTCCACCTATAAAGGGACAGGAAAGTCAAGATGCCCTTTGGGAGGGTATAAAACGTGGAGATATCGTAACGGTTGCCACTGACCATTGTCCTTTCCAAAGCTATGAAAAGGATTGGGGTAAAGATGATTTCACAAAAATACCAAATGGCTGTATGGGAGTAGAGAACCTTTATCCCTATTTATTAAGCGAAGCAAATAAAGGCAGAATCACATTTAATAAAGCAGTAGAGCTTTGCTCGACAAATGTGGCTAAAATATTTGGTTGCGACCATCGAAAAGGTACTATTGCTGTCGGCAGTGATGCAGATATAGTAATCTATGACCCAAATAAAAAGTTTACCGTATCACAGGAGAATATGCATTCAGATGTTGACCACACAATATGGGAAGGTGTAGAATTTGAAGGATATCCTGTTAAGACCTATCTAAGGGGAAAATTGGTATATGAAGATGGCGATTTTGTAGGAACTCCTGGTGAAGGCGAATTTATTAGATGTCATGGTCGTAAGTAGATATAGAGATTCCAGTCAAAAGTTTAATTTATACATATCAAAAATCCCCAGAAACATCGGATATTTTGATATGTATAAATTAACATTTACTTCGGATTCTCTATAAGTAGATA
>JANQEZ010000031.1 GCA_028278115.1 Clostridia bacterium | reverse complement strand
CACATCAAAAATCCCTAGAAACATCGGATATTTTGATATGTATAAATTAACATTTACTTCGGATTCTCTATAAACAAAGTGGATTAATTGAAGTATTTTATAATATAATAATTCTAGAAACCAATTTAAAATGGCTATAAAGCTACAAGAGCAATATCTGCTTTATGAATAATACTTTTTAATGCAAATATAGCTTAGGGGAGATAAATTGAAGTCATTAATATATTTTATTTTAAGTCTAAGCCTTCTTACAGGGTGCAATATAAAGGAAGAGTCAGAAAACCCTGATGTAGATGTTAAAGATGAAAGCATTGTAGTTACCCAGGAAGTCAAGCCAAAGATATCTATAATTAATAATGAGAGTACAATTTTAGCTGAAAGATTCAATCTACCTAGAGGCTATGAAAGGATTGAAGCTCAAGAGGGGTCTTTTGCCCAGTATTTAAGAAGTTTAAAATTAAAACCCCATGGTTCAGATGTATTATTCTATAATGGAAGCATTAAGAAAAACAACAACATTTATAAAGCTGTAGTTGATATGGATATTGGCAAAAAAGACTTACAACAATGTGCTGACGCTATTATGAGGCTTAGGGGTGAATATTTATATGGTCGGGGTGAGTATGACAAAATCCATTTTAACTTTACCAATGGGTTTAGAGTAGATTATAGTAAGTGGATTGAAGGATATAGAGTACAGGTCAATGGTAATAATACTAGCTACATAAACAAGAACAATCCATCAAATACTTATGATGACTTCCTAGACTATATAGAGTTAATATTTATGTATGCAGGAACATTATCACTATCCGATGAGCTGGAGAAGGTGGAGCTTGAAAGTATGGAAATTGGTGACATATTCATTCAAGGTGGAAGTCCCGGACATGCAGTTATAGTAGTTGATATGGCTAGAGATAATAAATCAAATAAGAAGATTTTCATGCTTGCTCAAAGCTATATGCCAGCTCAAGATATACAGATATTAGCTAACCCTAATAATGATGATATGAGCCCATGGTATTTCTTAGAGGATGCTGATACTATTATTACACCTGAATGGACCTTTAATAAAGGTGATTTAAAGAGGTTTAACTAAATTTAGTTTAAGAAGAGGATGAAGAAGATATTTAAAGCCTTGATTTTACAGTCTAGGCTTTACAAAGCTAACAGAAGTTGAGAAAAACGTAGTAATCGAGATAAATATAGGAAAGGCTTACCTTCTAAGCAAAAGACTGAGATGATTCATTAAATAACTTCCTTTATCTTGATTAGCTGTTCACCTATTCCTGCAATATAAAAATTCAAATTATGCAATTCACTATTAAAGTGCAGCATCAAATTTCTATCTCTTTCAGTGAATTTCCTTTTCTTTATGTATTTCTCTTCAATTTTTTTGTCCAAAATGTATTGCTTTATTTTGTTACTGCTTTCTTTAATGCTATTATATCTTTGGGAAAAATCTTCATATTCTTCCATATGCTTTTTATGGAGTTCTATATCTTTTATTTGAGAAAGGAAATTGTCTAAATCTATTTTTAATTGCTTTAAATCCTCAACTTCCTTTTTGATTTTTTTAATCAACTCAAAGCTCATATGATAACCTCCATAAAACTGTAATCTTCTTGAAATTTTTTCTTATAATGAGCTTTTATCTGCTTATCCTAGCATATTATTCAGATATATGTAATTATATCACACCCTTTATTTGAGGCAAATTCCTGTATCCTTCTCGCCCTCAATCTATATTTTTTTAACCAATTCATAATAATTGTCTCTAGCAAATTTTCGTCCTTGCTCTGTTATTTTTATAATCCCATCTTTGTTAACTACAATATATCCATTATCTTTAGAAATGCTAAGTATTTGATTTAGAAATTTTCTATCCCATATGAGATGATTTTCAATTGTATTTATAGAGGATTCAACTTCTTCTATCTCTGTATTTTCATGATTCATAATATGCATAAGAAAGGATATATTGGCAAATTGGTATTTTTGTTTCTTCCGTCTTTTCATAATAGCTATAAGTCCTCTATTAGGAGTCAAAATGAATACTAAAAAGAAGATTATACCAATCATAACTGTCATAGATCCTGCAATGGAAACATCAAATAACGTTGACAGCCAATATCCTGATATTGAGCTTAGTATTCCAATACCCACACTTAAAAATATCATTTTCTTTAAATCATCTGTTATGAGATAGGCAGCGGCAGGAGGTCCTACCATAAAGGCTATAACCAATATGGAACCTACTGAATCAAAAGCCCCTACTGCTGTTATAGATATCAGAGACATTAAGGAATAATGTATAAAGGTTGGAGAAAATCCTAAAAATAGAGCCAGTTTTTCATCAAATGTAGTCAGCTTCAATTCCTTGTAAAACAATACTACATATATTATATTTATTAATAAAATACCCCCCATAGTATATAATGCCTTGGGTCCTATATCCACACCTCTGACTACAAATCTATTGAATGGAGCGAATGCAATCTCTCCCAGCAGCACTGCATCTGTATCTAGGTGTACATCTCCAGCATACATACTTATAAGTATAACCCCTATACTAAAAAGAAAGGGAAATATTAATCCGATTGACGAATCTTTACTTACTAGCTGAGTTTTATGGATTAATTCCACTAGATAAACCGTTAACGTCCCCATCAATGCTGCTCCAATAACTAGTAAAGGAGAATTCAAATCATGGGTTACGAAAAACGCTAGTACAATACCTAACAAAATAGTATGACTGATTGCATCTGACATCATGGACATGCTTCTTAAAATTAAGAATACCCCCGGAATAACACAGGCAACAGATACAATAATTCCTATTAATTGTATTTCTAATTGAGGACTAGCCATAGTAGCCTTCACTCCCATTTCTATAATCTAATACCATTACTTTGGCTTTCTATTTTATTTCTTCTTTCTCTAATTTTTTTAAATACTATTCCTCTATTTGGTGCAAACAGTATAGAGATAAAGGCAATAATTGTTATGATTACCACTATAATAGGCCCTGTTGGCATATTTTTTACAAGGGAACTGATTATAGTTCCAGAGATTCCTGCTGTAGCTCCAAATAAAGAGGATAAAATAACCATTATGGATAATCTATCTGTCCATTGTCTTGCGGCTACTGCCGGAGCAATCAGCATAGAACTCATCAATACTACTCCTACAGTTTGTAATCCTACAATAATAGATATAACTATAAGGGTTGTTAATATCAAATCTAGTTTTTTAGTAGAAAATCCTATAGTATCTGTAAAAGTAGCATCAAAGCTAAGCAGCTTAAACTCTTTCCAAAGTATCATGATGGGAATTAATGTCAATAAAGAAACGATTCCCATGACAATTATATCTCTTCTCAGCAGTGTAGAGGCCTGACCAAATAAGAATTTTTCCAATCCTGCTTGATTGGAATTGGGTATTTTTTGGATATAGGTTAAAATCACTAGTCCAAAGCCAAAAAACACAGCCAAAATCATAGCTAGTGCATTATCATATTTAATCCGGCTTAGTAAATCTATATTTAGTACTATGATGGTGGCTATCCATCCTGTGATAAAGGCCCCTAATAATAGCCATTCAGTATTTTTAGATCCTATTAATAAAAAAGACAGTCCAATTCCAGGAAGTGCAGCATGGGATACTGCGTCTCCAATAAGGCTTTGCTTTCTGAGCACTGCATAGCATCCTATGGCTCCGCTGGTAATTCCTAGTAGCGCTGAGCCTAATGCTACGATTCTTAAAGTATAGTCTGAAAGCAGACTGAATAATGATTCCATTTAGATCACTTCCCTTTATTCTTGTAAAAGCTATCAAGAGGGCTTCGATAAGTTTTTTTAAGGTTTTCTTCTGTAAATGTTTTTTTGACTGGGCCATAGTCTATAATAATTGTATTTAGCAAGGTAACCCAATCAAAATACTCCGTTACAGTCTGAAGGTCATGATGTACGACTATAACAGTTTTTCCATTGTTTTTTAGTTCTTCAAGGAGCTTTACGATTGATTTTTCAGTTTTTACATCTACTCCTTGAAAGGGTTCATCCATAAAATATATATCCGAATCCTGTACCAATGCCCTTGCCACAAATACTCTTTGCTGCTGTCCTCCTGAAAGCTGACTAATCTGCCTGTCTGCATAGGGAAGCATATCAACTTTCTTAAGTGCCTCAATGGCTTTTTGTTTTTCTTTTTTTCCCGGGCGTTTAAACCATCCTAGCTTTCCATAGGTTCCCATGGTAACTACATCTAATACGCTTGTGGGAAAATCCCAATCTACACTCCCTCTTTGTGGAACATACCCTACTCTTTTTCTATTATTTTGATAGGGCTCTCCCCAAAAGAGAGTCCTACCAGTAATAGGTTTAATTAGATTTATCATGGCTTTTATTAATGTAGTCTTACCTGCACCATTAGGTCCAACAACTGCCATTAAAACGCCCTCGGGTATCTCTAAGTCTACATCCCACAGCACAGGTTTTTTATGATAAGCTACGGTTAAATCATTTACCTTTACTGCTATATTATTCATAAAATTCTCCTCTATTTACTTAGTGAGTCAACAATTGTATCTATATTATGCTTGATTGTCCCTACATAGGTTCCCTCTTCACTACCAGGATCACCTAGTGAATCAGAGAATAGTTCTCCACCTATTTCTACTTTAAATCCTCTAGCAGCAACTGCATCCTTTAAAGCTTCAATGTTTTTAACTGGTACCGATGATTCTACAAATATAGCTGGTATCTCATTTTCTGCAATATAATCGGCTAAATTTCTTACATCTGCTGTTCCAGCTTCCGTTGCTGTACTCAGTCCTTGAAGTCCCATAACCTCAAATCCATATTTTTCTCCAAAATATCCAAAGGCATCATGGGCTGTAATCAATACTCTTTTCTCCTTTGGAACTTCTTTTACTCTTTCTTCTACATATGAATGAAGGTCTTTTAGTTCTTTTATATAATTGTCAGCATTTTTCTTATATACTTCTTTATTTTCTTCATCATAATTACTCAATGTTTTTTCTATTTCCTCTACTACCTCTATCCACAGCTCTACATTAAACCATACGTGGGGGTCATAGTTACCATAATCACTATCTACTGGGATTAGTTTATCTTCAGAAATAACCTCTGCTGCTTTTAATATAGTTTTATTCTGTCTTGCCATATCATCAAATATTTCTCCCATTTTTCCCTCTAAATAAAGTCCATTATATACAACTACGTTTGCTTCTCGTATTTTTGTCACATCTCCTGCACTAGCTTTATACAGGTGTGGGTCTATGCCAGGTCCCATCAGTCCTTCTACCTTCACCGAATCTCCACCTACAGCTCTAACAGCATCAGCTAACATTGTTGTAGTCGCAATGACATTTAGCTTTCCATCGTCCTCTTGATCTACTTGACCAGAACAACCTGCCATAGTCATAATTAGTAGTGTAATTATACAAACATATCCAATAATTTTTTTCATTTTAAAGTCCTCCTTTTTTTGTTTTAAATGATAATGATTATCATGTTCATTTATATGATACCATTTATATGCTACATAATCTATACTTAGTACCGCATTTGTAAAATTTTATTAGCCTCGACTAACATCTCATAAATTATCATATTCAGTTATTAAATATTTGTGATTGAAAAATAAAAAAATTTGAAATCATAATTGTTTAAATCTATAACATTATAATACTTACCCATTTACGAATAGCTAAATCCATAATATTATATTTTACACTTAAATCTGGATATTAATATTTTCCTCACAAATACTAATGATACAACTTATACTCTATATTCCTTAGTATAAGAAGAATTTCAATTTAAATTCTCATAAAAAACCTCCAAAGTAGATTTGTAATTTAATTGATTATATTGTCTACCCTCAAAGTATCATATTGACTTAGTATTTCTTTACTCAATTTTATAACTTATCTAATTCTTAAGGGTATAAAATTCATAATAAATGATAAACATATTTGATAATATAAATATTTACTTAGAATTCTCTATATAGATATGTTACTTAGAAACTTAACCTTTTTTAAAATATTTCGCAAGCCAAAACTACAATGCTTAATTTGGCTAATAGCTAATGGCTGACAGCTCACAGCCAAACTTTAAAGTAAAACTTCTGGGTCACACATCTATACTTAAATTTTCTAGAAAGGAGGTATATATATGAATTCAGAATTCGTTATGTTGCACTGGATTTATGTGGCTATAATGGCTGCTGGTGCAGTAGCTGTAGCTATCATGAGTAGAAATCCTAAGGGAGTTCCTAAGATAGATTATCTTATAGCCTTTTTAATCCCTACATGGTCAGGTATTGCTTATACGTCTATGGCACTTGGTCAAGGTATGGTTGAGGTGGCTGACCAAATATCTTTTTATGCTCGCTATTTGGATTGGGTTGTTACTACTCCTCTTTTGCTGCTATCTCTTTGTGTAACAGCTATGTATTATGTAAAGAAAAACAAGGTGATAATTATTGGCATCATAGTGGCTGATATAGTTATGATATTGACAGGTTTAATTGGGGATTTCTCCACAGGCATTAATAGATATATCTGGTTTTCAATTGGAGTAGCAGCTTTTTTAATTATACTTTGGTTAATCTGGGGGCCTATTAGAAATATTTCATATAAACAGAATAAAGAGCTATATAGACTTTACCTATTCCTAGCTGGCTATTTGTCGATATTTTGGATTGGTTATCCGGCTGTTTGGATAGTTGGTCCATCAGGATTAAATCTAGTCAGTCAGAGGGTAGATACATATTTATTTATATTCCTTCCTATTTTTTCCAAGGTAGGCTTTGGTTTGTTGAATTTAGCTGGTCTTAGAAAATTGAAAAGTCCTCTAAATAAATCTGTCTAAAATCAGCATTAGGAGGCAGGTTTTTTTATCTGTCATCTATTACAGTTAAAATAAATAAGCTATAATAAAACGCCTTATAACATGGTATTTTAAGTTCATTAATACTTTATTATAAGGCAGTTTTATGTAGATTATTATATCTTTATGTCATATATTTCCATAAGTTATTTCTTCATGAAGCATTCATTAAAAGCATTAAAGCTGAAGGAATTAAGGATTTCACATAACAGCCTATTAAAAAATGTTTTAGGAATATCTGAAAAGGATAAATAGTAATAAATAGGGAGTTTAAATTACGATAATAATAAGGAGTTGAAATCCATGAAAATAATCGAGCAAAAAGGGATTAATGCTATAAGAATGTTAGGTGTAGATGCTGTAGATAAGGCAAATAGTGGTCATCCTGGTATAGTTTTAGGTGCTGCTCCGATGCTATATACCCTTTACAGCAGACATATAAAAGTAAATCCAAAGAAAAGCAGCTGGTTCAACCGTGACCGATTTATATTGTCTGCAGGTCATGGTTCTGCAATGCTGTATTCCCTTTTACATCTATGCGGCTATGATGTTGGGATTGAGGATTTAAAGGAATTTCGCCAGTGGCAATCCATAACCCCCGGACATCCCGAATATGGTCATACAGATGGAGTAGATGCAACAAGCGGGCCCTTAGGTCAAGGCTTTGCTATGGGTGTTGGTATGGCGATTGCAGAAAAATTTCTAGAAGCTAGGTTTAATAAAGAAGATATGAAGCTCATAGATCACCATACCTATATATTATGCAGCGACGGGGATTTACAGGAAGGTGTTACCCAAGAGGTTATAAGCTTGGCTGGCTATTTAGGTCTTGGGAAGCTAATTGTATTATACGACTCAAATGATATCCAATTAGATGGTTTAGTAAGTATGTCCAATAACGAAAATGTAAAGAGAAAATGTGAAGCAATGAATTGGCATTATATTAAAGTCTCAAATGGAACAAAGGTCAAGGATATTGACAAAGCAATACAAATGGCAAAGGAGAATACTGAAAAACCAACGATCATTGAGATAAAGACCGTCATAGGATATGCTTCACCCCTTGAGGGAAAAAGTGCATCCCACGGTGCTCCCCTTGGAAAGGAAAATACAGAGTCAACCAGGAAAGCATTAGGATGGATGGATGAGCCCTTTGTTATTCCTAGTGATGTATATAATCATTTTGAAGAGGTTGTCACAAACCGAGGTGAAAAGCATTATAATGATTGGCTTTTACTTTTAAAGGAATATGAATATAAATACCCCGAAATGGCTAAGGAACTAAAAGTACTTATATCTGGTGAATTGGAAATTGACTTTTCAAATATATTGAAAAAGTATGAAGCAGGGCATAATGAAGCAACTAGAGCCACAAGCGGCAAGGTTTTAAATGAATTATCCAAGGCATTTCCTTTCCTAATCGGTGGAAGTGCTGATCTTACTAAATCCACAAAGGCAAAGGGTCTAGATGGTGATTTTACTAAGGATAGCCCCTTAGGTCGTAATATTAACTTTGGAGTTCGTGAACATGGAATGGGCGCTATTGTAAATGGTATGACATTACATGGATTAAGGGCCTTTGGGGGTACCTTCTTCGTATTTAGTGATTATTTAAAACCATCAATCCGACTTGCTGCCTTAATGAAGATACCATCAATATTCGTATTTACTCATGATTCAATAGCTGTTGGTGAGGATGGTCCTACCCACGAACCAGTTGAACAGTTGGCAGGTCTTAGAGCAGTACCCAATTTAGATGTTATTAGACCAGGAGATGCAAATGAAACGGCTGCCGCTTGGAGACTTGCAATGGAATCTAAAAATACACCTACAGCATTAGTATTAACCCGTCAAGGAGTGGAAACTGTAGATGGTACAAATTATGAAGGAGTTAAGCTGGGGGGCTATATAGTTTCCCATGAGAAGGAAACTGCAAAGGCAATTTTAATTGCAACGGGAAGTGAGGTTAGTCTGGCAGTTAAAGCACAAAAAGAGCTTTTAAAGGATGGAATAGATACCCGTGTAGTATCAATCCCCTCATTCAAACGTTTTAAGGAGCAGGACTCCTCATACCGTGAGAAAATACTACCCAGCAATATAAAGAAACGTATAGCCATTGAGATGGCTTCTTCCCTTGGATGGGGTCAATTTATTGGATTAGAGGGTAAAACCCTTACGGTTGACAGGTTTGGAGCAAGTGCACCAAATACTGTTGTGACTAGAGAATATGGCTTTACGGTTGAAAATATAGTTAAACTTACCAAAGAGCTTATAAAATAACCATTTGTTCTGTCTATTAGATGAATATAGCTTTTCTGTTAAAAACAAAAAATAAAATTTACTGCTTATTTTGAAGGGTTGTCGGGAAATAGGAGATATCAGCTCCTTAAATTAAGAAATAAGAGTATTTTTTACTCGCTTTACACAAACTTTTTTACAGGCTCATATATTTTAAAAATTTCGTTATATTTTTTGCAGATTAGATAGATGTGAATTTGATACCCACATAATAATACTATTTATAAGTTGAAGTAGTTACTTTGTTAGAGTAATCACTTAATATTTCATTTTGTGGGTATCTTTCAACATTTTTACCCAATTCTTTTAGCAAGGTCCTGAAGTATTCATCTCTATCATCAATATATTAACCTATGACTCTCCCTCCATGAATAACCTTGCCCTTAACACTGCCGGCCATAGTATCTTCACTGTCAGCGATGCTTAAAGCCCAAAATACTGGAAATCTCTCACTGATTTCTGCTTTTATTATCTCAGGTGCTGCAAAGGCTATTAGTTGGAAGTTAAGCTGATTTGCAATTTCAAATATAGGGTCTAGTACATGTTTGCCTGATGCTTTTCCAAATATATTATCTATCATAAGTACAGTCCATGGATTATTATTTCCAATATATCTTTTTTTGTAGTTCATTAGCATCATTATAACAAATGTACTTATGGATAGTGTTTGACCACCACTGCCCTCTGTCATTACGCCTTCTCCCTTATTTATTGCTTCCCAAGATTCGTAGTAGTAGTCTCTTGGTTTTGCATATTTGAATTCATTTTTCTCCGTCATCTTATATACCATCAGCTTTGGATATCTCCCTCCCACAGCCTTTGAAAAAATTACTTTGTCATTCATAAGCTTCATGATAGTACTGTCTTCTATAGTGTCTATATCATCATACTCTTTAAGTAGACCTTCTATACATTGTATAAAGTAGTCTCTGAGGGGAATTACTATATCTTCTTCGTGCTTTGGCAGTAGCTCTGCTCCCTTTAGCTTAACAAGTGGAAATGAGTATCCTCTTTCATTGAGATATACTACGCTTGAAACCATCTCTTTTAAAGCATTAACCATTTTAATAGCGTGGATAGCAGCTCTATTTGCCCATCTTTCTCTAGCCTCTTCAGCCTTTTGCTTATCACCGTGTATAGTATTTATTTCAATATTAAAATACTCTTTCATACTATTAAAAGATATACTGTTATTTTGATAATTATCAATTACTAAATCTTCTATATCAGTTAATATCTTATTTCTTAATATTTCATCTTTAATTTTATTTTTTACGTGTTTGTAGAAATCATCTATGTTCTTCTTAGCTTCCTCTTTGTCTCTTATCATTCTATCCCTTATATCTTTGTTAGTTTGAATCCATTTTTCAAGGGCATGCTGTGGGTTATTGTTTACCTCTTCTAAAAATGCTTTATCTACTTTTCCGCTATTACTATCTAGCTCTTTATAGCTTTTTATATCCAAAACAAGCTGTCTATTTTCATCAACTTTATTTCTTGCATCAATTAATATTTGTTTTATCTCTTTAATATATCTCTTGTTATCAGCAATATCTTTATTTGTTTGATATTCTAAATTTTCTAAATTTTCTTCCTTCAATTGAATTATGGCTTTATTGGGGTATTCATTCTTTATTTTTTCCTTCATATCCCTGATAGTTTTTCTTCTTTCATCGAGTCTAGTTTTAGTTTTTACTTTCTGAATCCTTATATTTTCAAGTTCCAAGCTTGTATTCTTTTCGATTTTCTCATAATTATAAAGATTTTCTTTGATATTAGTAATTGTTATATTTTCAATAACATAACTCAGCCATTCTTTGTCTGATTTATTTAAATTTCCTTCAACTTCACTTATTTTATCTCCTAATATTGCAATATCTTTATCTATTATTTTTATTTCAACAGCCCTACTATTTATATCACTATAAAGCTTTTTCCTTAAACTTAAATACATGATTATTTCTTCATCTGCTAAGCTATAGTTTGGCATTATGTGGCTTTCATTAGTATCTTCAGAAGTGGATATTCTAGCATCCTCTATAACTTCCCTAAGCTGATTTAAGTATTCATCTATCTCTGACTCCCACTTGATATATTTCTTCTCATCTTCAAGTATTGATGTATTATTGAGACTAGTCCTTTGATATATATTTTGTATATCCTCATTGAGCTTATCAACTAATTTTCTATTTTTCTTTGTCGCCTCTGACAGCTTATCAAGCTCTTCTTTTTCTTCTATAAACCCACATAATTCATTTATGTTTTTCTCAGTTATTTCATTTTCTTTTTTTATTTGCTTTAAGTCTTGTTTCTGTTTTGATAGTTCATCATTTATTTTGTTTATTTGATCTAATATATATGATTTATTAGTCTTAAACTCATCTAAATCATATTTAGTCTGATTTATGATATCTATTAAGATATGAGAGCTGTTTTTATCAAGAACTAAGTTTATACGATTTATAATTTCTCTAATATTCTTAACCTTTTCTTTCAATAATTCCATTGATGAATTTATATTGACTTCGCTTTTTATTAAATTCTTTTTCCATATGTCATATTTCTGCTTATCTACTACAAGCTTTACTCCCTGATTTTCGACGATTTTAAAGCTATCCATGTATTCTTTATTCATATTATTACGAATGAAAATTGGTACTGGATTATGTAGTAGCAGCCCTGTATTAATATTTCTCTTTATGGTATTCCAATCATCCTCCCCTGGAATTATTAACCCATAAATTAGGGAAGGATTTTCATTGACTAGCTTCTGGCATTTTTCAGGATTCTCTGTCTTTAAAAATTCAGTACCTAATTGAACCACTATGCCAAGTTTTGCTATCTCGTTTTTTAGCATAATGATGTCATTGTTAGCTATCCAAAAGTTCTCATTGTTTAGAGCCTTATCAATATTATTTTCCCATAGCTCTCTGCTTAGTATCATTATATTTTCTTCTTTTTCATTAACAAGCTCTATTAATTGATTTCTTTGGGATTTGACCCAGCCTTCACTATATGATATGTTGTCATTTAGGTTTAATACCGACATGATACTCTTTTGTATATCTCTTTCTTGCTTTCTTACGGAGTTATATTCTTTAGTATATTTTTTAATATCACTTTCTACAGCTTCTATCTGTATATCCAATCTATTGTTCTTTATTCTGTTATCTTTTATATTTTCTTCTAGGTTCTCGATTCTGTTTTCAATAGCCTCTATATTTTCGTTTTCACTTTTATCCTTTTCCTTTAAGTCTTCTAAAAGCTTATTGGGGAAACTCATTACAAATGTTCCATGTTTTTGTGCTAATTTATTTTCCTTTTTAGCAAGCTCATCTTTACTTTTTTCATAGTAGTTAATCTCTAGGTCAATTTTTCCTATAGATTGTCTAAGTTTGTGTTCTTCTTTATTTAACTTTTCTATTTGATTTTGTAAGTATTTATTATATGAGGTATGATTTGCAGCAACATTTGACCATTTCACTTTAGTTTCTACCCATTTTTTCTTTATATAATTTTCAATATTATTAATCTCTGTGTTTATATCATTTATATTTAAGCTATCTATTAGCCTACTTTTCTCAAGCTGCTTTTTTTCCAAATCTAGCAAAAGCTCTTTTCTATGCAAAAACAGCTCATTTATTTTATATTTATTGATTTCCATGCAAGCATTATCAAGGTCTAAGCCTAATCTACTTTCATCAGCATTAAGCTCTTTTTCCTTAATTTCCAAAGACTCTATCTCCCACTGCTTACAAGCATATTCAAGGTTTCTTTTTTTAAAGGCTAGATTGTCTCCTAATTTATCTGCAATTTCTAATTCATTTAACCATTTATCCAAATTATTTTCACTTTCTATAAATCTTTCATTAAGTGCCTTGTATAAATTGTTTCCATTAATAATATTTCTTTTAAGCATATTACTCCTCTTTATTCCTGTTTCTGCATCCTTTATTAATGGATCTATATAAAAGATAAGATTTTTATAGTCCATCTCCCTTCCCAATAACTGAGGGAGGTTTTTTGTGATTGATAACTCACTCTTAAACATGTCTACTAAAGTATTATCTTCATCTTGAAGAAAGTTTTTCATATTTTGTGTTATTGCAGGTATTATTAATTTATCAAAGATAGAGCTATTATCAACTGCCTTTGAAAAATATTCACCAATACCTCCCTCAACTCTATTGATTTCCTTTAAAATTTCCCACTCTGAGCGATTGATACCTTTACTTCTTAAATAATTATAGTAGCTTGAATCATATCTCTTTGTTGATGTTTTGCTAAATCTAATAAAGTCTCTACTATTGTCATTTATAAAGCTTTCAAAAGCCTTGTAGCTGGCGGCTTCTTTATTATATTTGTCATACACCGGTATATTTTCTATATAATAGGGTCCACTATAATTGTGCTCATAGGCGTACAGAAAGTAGTTAAGCCCTGCATTTTCTTCTACCTCATCATCACTTCCAGTATTTCTTTTTACAGATGTTATGCACATCCCAGTTATAAGCCATTTTTCTGGTGTTTCATCAAGCTTCCACTCAAGCAGTACATGAAATGTGTAGTTATTCAGAATTCCCCTTTGATCATAGAACATACTTATTAGCTTATTTCCATTACGCTTGCCCCATTTAGTTTCTGGTATTGCAATCTGAGATATGAGCTGCATCAATACACCCTTTCCCCCTTGATTTTTAAGGGTGAGAAGGGCATGGTCGGGTTCTTTGTCTCTAGTTAGGTCAAACAATGAGTCCTCATGTTTTTTTCTAAATTTATCATATTTACAGCCTACTATCCTTATCTTAGAAAGTCTAGGCATTTATTCCCTCCTCCTTTGTATCCCTAATAAGCTTCATTATCTCATCGTATCGATCTTGACTATGATATACATTATCCAATCTTTCATATAGTTCTATTTTTGGTATTATCTTAAGCTCTCTTCTATTATCAATGACTAAACCTTGATCTACTAAAGGTTTAAAGGACTGATATATAAAGTTAAATTTGTTATTAGTAGTTCTCGTTACTTCAATTTCTCCACTCTGAGAATTTTTATAATCTGAAAAATCATCATTCCATAGCTCATATATCTCCTCAATGGCAATTCCCCAATTCTTTGAAAAGTCTTGACTTTCATTATGTCTTTTTTTCCAGGATTCCAAAGTACTTGTTACTAATGACTCAAGCTTATAATAGGTTATTCCTTCCTCTTCCCACCTGATTCTTATATTTTTTTCCTTGTCTACTTCCGATATAAATATACATATAATTATATTTGCCAAATAAAAATACTTTTTCTTTTTAAGTCCTTTATACCTTAACTTCATTTGTGTGTATGAATTTGAAAACATAGAGCCGTATGCATTGCTAATAAGATGAATGTTTTCAAGGGTATTAAATATTCTTAGTCCCCCTTCGGCTGCAAGTGTATTAACGATCTGACGAATATCTGGATTATCAATATACTCAAAAGCTAATGTATCTTTGCATGGTATTGTTTTATTTTTTAGTAGATGAAAAAATATTTCAGACCCCTTTTGTAATTGTTGGCTTGTATACATATTAAGACTCTCCTTCTATATATAATTCATATGGCGATATAAATAATCCATCCCATTTTAAAGGGGCATTGGTATCATTTATTCTTGATAATACCTTTTTCCCAATCAGCTTCCTATATTTATCGTCATACTCACATATTCTTCTGAATATTTCTAAAGCATCATCTATTCTATCATCGTGATCTGTATTAGTGGTTATTTCTAATTTTATATCAGTTATAACAAACATCATGAATGCATCAATATTAATACTTTGAGACAGCCATCTTGATTTTTCTTCGCAGCTTATATTTTGTAATTGCGATATTAAGAATCTGCCCTTTTCCAAAAGCTCATCAAAAATACTCCTCCATAGATCAATTATTAGCTCCCAATTAACTTCTTCTACAGTGAATTCATCATCTATTACTAAACCTAAGGCTATTTCATCAAAATCTAGCCTTCTTTTTAATCTCTGTTCTTCCCATGACCAATCTAATGGATATATAAATTCGATGTCTGGGGAAAATAGTGGATTAAGTATATTCTCTAGAATATCAAGCTTTGGTAAGCCGCTCTTTAAGATTAGATTCTGCCATATATCTTTTTTGAATGAGATATTAGATGTGTTCCAAAAAGTCTCAGGATATTTAACTCTGATTTCGACTTCATAAGCCATATTTTCAACAACTAATTTTGCTAAACCATTATGCATAACTCTAGCTCTTTCAAGTTTTTCAAATACTAGATCAGCGTCAATTCTTTGCTCCTTTGGAAAAACCTCTATCCTCTCCTTCCAGAGAAACATATCCTCAAATATCCTTTGTTCTTCTTCAAATTGTCTTTTGATTTCCTCTTGAGTTCTCTTTGCATCTCGTCTTTTGTCAAAAAATATTACTTGTGGATTTCTTATGATATCTTCTTTATACTCTTTCTCTCGTTTAATTAATGTCCTTACCCTCATAATTAAGTTATCTACCGAGCTTTGAGCCTTGTTAAAGTTTCCTGTTTTTATTAATTGAAGTGTATAAAACTGTTCTAAGTCAAATCCAAATTCCTCTAGTATCTCCCTTGTTAGAAATACTATTTCTTGGGCAACTTCTGTGAGCATATATATAGATTTTCCACCTTTTTCCCACCTAGTATGCTCCTTATCTACCTTAAGATACTTAAATTTATATGTCTCATGCTTACCTGTTTCCTCATTAAATATTTTGCATCTAAAGGGGTCTTGGCTTTTGGGGTCTTTATACCATATTACTCCATCTACTAGCCTTTCAATATTTGATCTCGTTGCATTTATACTCATATCTCTAGTTATCTGATAAACTATACTTATTAAGTCCTGTTTATTTCTCTGGGAGTTATCAGTTATTTCTCTTCTAAATATATTCAACAATAATAGCATGCATATCTCATGAGTATATTCATTTAACTCTCCCACATCCATACCTGTACCTAGCATTCTTATAGCTTGTGTTTTTTTTAACCTATCCTTAAACCCCTTATCTACTCTATCCATTAACATCACCTGTATGTTTTTTTATGTATTCGTAGGTAACATGCTCTTGTGGTAACCTAAAGCTACCTTTCCATAACTCTAGAATTATATCAGCCACCTTATCTTCACCTGCATTTACTATCTCATCTAAAACTGCTTTCAAAACCTCTTTATTTTTTCTCTGATTATCAAAGGTCTGTTTATATTTATAAAAATTTACTAATTCTTTGTATGAATCTATATGTAAACTAATATCTAAATCTATATACTTTTTCTTTATAGAGTTATATATCATTAGTCCCTCAGGATCAATGTCACCAAAGTATCTAATCCTCACTTTATCGGCAGATGCTATCTCTTGTATGAAGGATAAGCTCTTAATGATTTTCTTCCCGCTTCCAAAAATAATAATATCTGGTAAGAATCCAAATACTCTTCTGCTTTCTTCTACAGTTCTTTTATATGAATAGAAAGTTGAATAGTTTTCAACTATAGCAACATTTTTCACTTCTTTAACCCCTCTGTTCCAATAAACGAACATCTCCCCATATCTCTTTATTTTCAAATCTTCTAAACTTAGATTTAATCTCTTTAATATACCCTTATCAATATCATAGTTATTACCTTTATTTCCTGGCTTTAAATATTTTTCATTATTGAATAACTCTAATGATCTTTCTTCTAATGTAGCCCATTCTCTGCTTTCTTTTTGTTTTATGAAATTATATATGATTTTAATATATTTTAACTCTTTCTCTGTTTGCAGCTTAGAATCTTTAATATACCTACTCATGTCTAATATATCCGATAATCTTAATATATCTTTATTTGACCATCTACCTACGGTTTCATCATGAATTATATTCCATCTCAGCTTTAGTGGAGGGTTTATATTATTAAACCCTACAGTCTTCATATCATCAATAAAGCCTTCTTTTTTCAGCTTATTTATATCATTATAAAATTTATTATATCCACCTTTATTATGATAATTTGTATAGCCACCTGTGTATTTAATTACCTTCTCCTCAGCAGCTCTAATATTAAAGGTTTTCTTCCCTTGTTCTTTGTAATTACTAATAACCCTTTTAACTATATTGTACATACTAACACCTCATCATCTTGTAATCACTAGATTAATTCTTTATGTATTAAGCAGACAAAGAGATCAGACGCAGGGACAGGGACTTGTCTTTTCCTTAATCCATATCAACTCTTATTTTTCCACTTCTCTAGCCAATTCTTTTCTCCTAGTTCTTTTAATTCTTTCTGATTTATAATTAAATCTTGTCCGAGTTTTCTCCAGCTTTGTGCAAACTTTTTAAACCTACTACAGGGAAATATCTTGCATTCGTAGCAAAAATCATGACCTCTTTTTTCTTTACAGCAAATAAAAATTCCTTTACATCTTCTGTTTTTACAATGAATTTCTGCGCCTAAACAAGGATTTTTATCCCTTAGAAAATTTGGACACTTTCCGCAATAAATGCCACAAGGAGGTATAAAACCATTATATTCTTTCATAGTAATCCACCCTTCTTAGAAGAATTCCCATAGACACAGTGACTTGTCTGCTGTGCCTTTTCAACTCTATACTTATCCACTCCTGTTACTCCTATAAGCTGTTTTATTATAGCCCCATTTATTATTGTTAATTCTTTTAGTATCCTATCTATTCCTTCCCTTTTAAAAGATTTAAAAAAGAACTTTTTTTGCTCCATATTTTTCTTTAATTAGTTTAAGTATTTCTCAATCTGAAATCCACTTTCTTATTAGCATCTCAATAATATATCAAAGAATCTTAGATAGTCATCTTCTTCAAAAATTATTTGACGATTAATTCTTCATAATGTTATAAATTTTTGTTTTATAGAGAATCCAAAGTAAATGCTAATTTATACATATACTATATTAATGTACATATCAAAATATCCGATGATTCTGGGGATTTTTGATGTGTATAAATTAAACTTTTGACTGGAATCTCTAT